>JAEYVD010000655.1 GCA_023432075.1 Pseudomonadota bacterium
TAGGTGATGCGGCTGACGGTGGGCTTGGGCAGGCCGGTCAGGCGCGCCAGGTCCAGGTTGCCCAGCGCGGCCACGCCATGGCGAAAGCACCGCAGCACGTCCAGGCCGCGCGCCAGCGCCGTGATGAAGTCGGGCGAATGCGCGCCCTCTCCCGCGCCGGCAGCGCGCTTGCGGCGCGCGGGCAGGCTCAGTTCGAGCTTCTGGTCCGGCTTGGACGGCGGGAGCGCGGCGCGCTTGCCGGCAGAAAATGATTGCATTTCTATACGCTTCGTTTTTATAGTTTATTTCGAATGACAAAATTAAATTCCATATTCCGGAATTTAAAGTATCCAAGGAGACCTGGCAAGCGGCGCGATGTTCGCACCCGGCGTGCGTATCAAGTCAGCCAAGCCAGGCCCGGCGATCCACTCTGACCCATGCGATTTCAAGGGGAAAACATGATTCGCAACAGCTTCAAACTGCTCGCCACCCTGATGCTCAGCGCTGCCGCGCTGGGCGCGCAGGCCGATACGTATCCGGCGCGGCCGATCAAGGTGATTTCGCCCTTCCCGGCCGGCGGCGCCACCGACGTGCTGACGCGCGTGCTGGCCGAGCGGATGGCCAAGAACCTGGGCCAGTCGATGATCGTGGAGAACAAGGCTGGCGCGGGCACGTCCATCGGCGCCGCCTACGTCTCGCGCGAAGCGCCGGACGGCTACACCATCCTGATGGCCACGAACTCCACGCTGGTGACCAACCGATATCTCTATAAGGAACTGCCCTACGACCCGGACAGCTTCGCCAAGATCGGCATGGTCGGCGTCGGCCCGCTGGTCCTGCTGTCCACGCCGAAGCGCCCGTTCAACAACACCCAGGACGTGGTGGCCTACGCCAAGCAGAAACCGGGCAAGCTGACGTTCGCCACGTTCGGTCCGGGCACCTCGTCGCACCTGGCCGGTGAACTGTTCAAGGAACGCGCTGGCATCGACATCCTGCACGTGCCGTTCAAGGGCGCCACGCAGGCCCTGCCCGCCCTGATCAGCGGCGATGTGGACCTGTTCTTCGACATGGTGGCCACCGGCATGCCGCAGGCCGACGCCGGCAAGGTCAAGGTCTTCGCGATCACCAGCCCCAAACGCCTGGCGACGCAGCCCAACCTGGGCACGCTGGCTGAACAGGGCTACCCGTCGTTCGACATGACCGCCTGGTTCAGCTTCGTTGCACCCAAGGGCACGCCGGCCCCCGTGGTCGAACGCCTGCAGGCCGCACTGACCGAAACGCTGCAGGACGAAGCCGTGAAAAAGCGCTTGCTGGACATGGGCATCGACCCGCGTTCGGGCACCGCCGCCGAACTGGACAAGCAGATCAAGACCGAGCAGCCCATCGTGTCGCAGCTCATCAAGCAGGCCAACATCGTCCTGCAGTAAGCCTCGACCCGCCGGTTTCGTGACAAAACGTTCGCGGACCGCCGGCCCGCGATCGGCCTGTCTGCGGCTCAGCTGCGGGCAGGCCCTTCCCCCCGACAGCGCCCTCCCGGCCCTGTCGGTTTTTTACGCGCGGCTTAACCCCTGGATACAGAAATCGGCGTGGCGCCGCTGATAAGGTAAGGCGAGAAAAAGCCGAACCATCCGGGAGCCCGATGCCTCACTCCGAAGACCGATACGCCCGCCTTGACTCAGCCCGATGGCTGGCTGCGCTGGCCGTCGTTCTGCTGCACAGCGCGGCACTCATCGTCAGCGATCCCGCCGCGCACGGCCGCGGCGCATGGCTGGCTGCCAACCTGTATGACTCGGCCGCGCGCTGGTGCGTGCCCGTCTTCGTGATGGTGAGTGGCGCCCTGCTGCTCGATCCCGACAAGCCGCACGATGCGCGGCGCTTCTACAGCAAACGCATGGCGCGGATCTGCGCGCCGCTGCTGTTCTGGACGCTCTTCTACCTGGCGTGGCGCACCGGCCTGGATTGGTGGGACGACGGACGCGTGGACTTTTCGTTCTGGCCGCGCAAGGTCGCGCAGGGCGAGCCCTACTACCACCTGTGGTACCTGTACATGATCGTCGGCCTGTACCTGTTCGCGCCGCTGGTGCGGGTGCTGTATGCGCGCAGCACGCCGAAGGCGCGCGCGTTGTGGGTCGTGGGCATCCTGGGGGTGGCGATCCTTGACGCCCTGTATCGCCGCGCGCTGGGCGCGCCGCATGGTTTTTTCCTGACGTGGTTCCTGCCCTATCTGGGCTACTTCGTCGCCGGCCGCCTGATCTTTGACGGCGAGATGCGCGTGCCGCGCCCGGGCCTGATGCTTGCCGCCACCGTGGCCGCGACGGCGATGGGCGTGACGATCATGTCCAACGGCCACGTGCTGGACACCTACTTCTACGACTACTTCAGCCTGACGGTCCCGTTCATGTCGCTGGCCGCGTTCCAATGGATCGTGTCCTCGCCGCGGCTGCCCAGGCTTGCCGCGCTGGCCCCGCTGACCTTTGGCGTCTATCTCATCCATCCGGTCTTCCTGGATGTCGCGCGCCGCGCGGGCGCCTTTTCCGGCGGAGACCGCGATGTGTGGGCGGTGCCCTTGCTGACGATGATGGTGTTTGCGTTGTCAGCCGCCAGCAGCTGGCTGCTGCGCCGTCATCCGGCCACGCGCCGCCTCGTCTGAAAGACCTACGGATTAAAGGGTTAATGGCGCTTTGCGCCGGGTCAACACCACCCGCGGATTGCCTCGATAAGCCGGGGGGATTGCCCCGGGCGTCGCACAGGCCCTTGGGGTACAATTCACGGCTTACTTGATCGGCCAGACACCGATTTTTCTTCGCGCCAGAACGGATTCAACCAGGCTCGAATTCACGAACAAGACCCGCCGGAACCATCGCCGGGATCCTGGACTTGAACAAAAGCACCTGGCAAGGCTCAAACCGTCCTGGCTTTTTTATCCGAGCGGAGGGAATCATGACCGACATCGGTCGGATGGCACATGTCGTGCCAGCTCGCACCCAGCTACCCGTCAGCGCATATTTTGACGAAGCCCTCTTTGCCCGCGAGCAAGAACTCATTTTCAAGCAATCCTCGCTTTATGTCGGCCACCAGAAATTGGTGCCCGAAATCGGGGATTGGCGTACGTTGGTCCAGGAAAACGGAGGGCGCTCGCTGGTTCGCAACCAGCACGGCGTCGAACTCATCTCAAATGTCTGCCGTCACCGGCAGGCATTAATGCTTGGCGGCGAAGCCGGCAATGTGGCCGGCAACTGCAACACGCATGGCAACCTGAAGGCCACGGGCGGCAACATTGTCTGCCCGTTGCATCGCTGGACGTACAACAACCAGGGTGAGTTGTTGGGCGCGCCGCAGTTCGAGACCACGCCCTGCATGAACCTGCAGAAGTTCCGCCTGCGCGATTGCCACGGGCTGCTCTTCGAAGGCCCGCGCGATCCGGCCGCCGACATGGCGCCGCTGTTTGCGCGTCCCGAGTTCGACTTCGGCGACTACGTGCTGGACCACGTCGAAGTGCATCAGTGCAACTACAACTGGAAGACCTTCATCGAGGTCTACCTCGAGGACTACCACGTCGGTCCGTTCCATCCCGGACTGGGGCGTTTCGTCACGTGCGATGACCTGACCTGGGAATTCAACGACTGGTACAGCCTGCAGAAGGTGGGCGTGCACAATGCACTGGCGCAGCCGGGCTCGGACGTCTACAAGCAGTGGCACGACCGGCTGCTGTCGTTCCGCGAAGGCGACGCCCCCGACTTCGGCGCCGTGTGGGTCACGTACTTCCCGACGCACATGATCGAGCTCTATCCGCACGTGCTGGTGTTGTCCACGCTGTACCCGAAGAGTCCGCAGGAAACGATCAACGTGGTCGAGTTCTACTACCCCGAGGAAATCGCCGCCTTCGAGCGCGAGTTCGTCGAGGCGCAGCGCGCGGCCTACATGGAAACGGCCATCGAGGACGACGAGATCGCCGAACGCATGGACGCCGGCCGCAAGGCATTGATGCTGCGCGGCGTGAACGAGACCGGTCCCTACCAGTCGCCCATGGAAGACGGCATGCAGCACTTTCATGAGTGGTACCGCCGCATCATGCAAGCGGTGTAGTTCCCCTGCCCCGGCTTGCAAGACAAAGGGCCTCGCG
>JAEYVD010000706.1 GCA_023432075.1 Pseudomonadota bacterium
GCGAAAGTGTTTTTTGCAATGGATGTTCGGGCCATTCGTGGCCCGAACATCCTTAATGATTTGAAAACACACAAAAAAAATCGGGCCAACTTTGGCCCGGGTGAGCCAAAGTTGGCCCGATCATCCACGCTCAGACGAAGAGCGCCGGCCATTACGCGCTGGATGTACGAGTCCAACGACATCATCGCGTACCTGGAAAAGCGCTTCGCCAACGTCGCCTGACCGTACGGAAAGCAAACGGCCCGCCGAGACACCCGGCAGGCCGCTTTCAATCGCATCAAGAACGCATCAGAACCTTCCCCGCAGCGTCAGCAGCACGCTGCGCGGCGCGCCGTAGTTGTTGCGGTTTTCCAGATAGCCCGGGTACTCGTAATAGACCTTGTCGAATAGGTTGTTCACGTTCACCGCGGCGGTCCAGTGCGAAGTCAGGTCGTACGCGACGCGCGCATTCCAGACGCTATACGAAGGGCGCCGCACGTTTGAAATCGTGTTCGTCAACGCGCTCTGCCAGTTGACGCCCGCGCCCACGCTCAACCGATTCAGGTCACCTGGCAGGCGGTACTCGCTCCAGACGCGCAGCATGTGCCGCGGCGTTTCCTCGCTGAAGGTCTGACCCGCCCGCTCGGGGTCGCTCAGATACTTGTTGCTGTTGAACGTATAGCCCGCAGCCACTTGCAAGCCTCGCGCCAGTTCGCCGCTCATCTCGGCCTCGAAGCCCTGGCTGCGCACCTTGCCCGCCGCCCGCGAGCAATAGCCGCCGTTGCAGACCGGCCCGGCCTCGTAATCCTGCACCGCGCGATTCTTCTGGTCGATCCGGTACACGGCGAACGACGTGTTCAGCCTGCCGTCCATCAACTCGCCCTTGATGCCCACTTCATAGTTCGCGCCCACGATGGGCTTGAGGACGCTGCCGTCCAGCATCGTGGCGGTCTGCGGTTCGAAGATATCTGCGTAGCTGGCATAGGCCGACCACTGCGGCGTCAGCGCGTACACCAGACCCAGGAACGGCGTGAACTCGGCGCTGGCTTGCGCGGTGCTCACGTCGCTCCACGTCGCGGCCTGCGTCGTGTAGCGGCTTTCAAACCAACTGAATCGTCCGCCCGTGACCAGCGTCAGGTCATCCGTCAGGCTGCTGCGCAACTGCGCATAGATCCCTTTCTGCACATGCGGGTCATAGCGGGACACGCGCTGCGAGTCCGGAAAGCTGTCGGGCTTGGGCACATGCGGATCTGGATTGAAGACATCCAGGGGCAGGTAGTTGGACGCGTACTCGATCCGATCTGTCGACTTCAGGCGCGACATGCTCACGCCCACCGTCAGGTCCTGCGCCATGCCCCACGTCGTGAAGCGGCCGTTCACGTTGGCGTCAAAACCAAAGTGCTCCGCAGACTTGTCGTAGTTCCAGGCGTTACGCATCGGCCCCATCAACGTCACAGGATCCACTGCGCCCGTCGCATCCAGCGCCGACGTCAGGCTGGTTTCCTTCACGTAGGTGCCCGCGATGTTCAGGCGCCAGTCGCTGTTGAACCGATGCGTCAGGTCAGCAAAGACCTGGGTCTCGTCACGGTCCCACTGATTCCAGTCCGCGCCCAGAAAGGTCGAACGCTTCAAGCCCAGTGAACGGCCGTCGCTGTAGCGCGGCAGGCCGCCAAAGAAGGGGGTGGACCGCAGGCGCGACACCAGCACGCCAGCGCCCACCGTGGTGCGCGGCGACACGTCGTAATCCAGCGCAACGTACAGGTTGGTATTGCGTTCCTTCACCACGTCGATGAACGAACCCTTGGTGTCGTAGTCCAGCACCGCGCGCGCCCGCAGGCTGCCATCCGCATTGAGCGCGCCGCCCGCATCCAGCATGCCGCCCACGTGATCCCACGAGCCCGCGCGCGCCTCCATCAGCACCTGCGTCTCGGCCGTGGGGCGCTTGCGCACCAGGTTGACCGATCCGCCCGGCTGGCCCGCGCCTTCCATCAGGCCTTGCGCGCCCCGCAACACCTCGACGCGATCCAGATACGCCGTGCTGCCCGTGAAACTGTTGCCCACCGCATAGAAGCTGCGCGACAGCGGCACGCCGTCGTACTGGATGTTGGTGATCTTGAAGCCGCGCGAATAGAAATTGCGGCCGCCGTCGGCCACTTCGCTGATCGTCACGCCCGTCGTGTTCTCCAGCACCTCGCTAATGGTCGACAGGTTCTGATCGTCCATCCGCCGGCGCGTGACCACCGTGACGGACTGCGGAATATCCTTGAGCGCCTCTTCCGTCTTGCCGATGGTTGCCGCCCTGGCCGCGTAGGAGTTCGAGCCCTCGGTGGTCGCGTTAAAAACGCCCGTCACCAGCACCGGCGCCAGCGTGCTGGCCGCGGACTGCGGTTCGGCCTCGATGCGGATGCCGCCATCCACGTTGACGGCGCGATAGCCCGTGCCTGACAGCAACGCGCGCAGACCGTCCGCCACGCCATACTGGCCATTCAGGCCGGCGCTACGGATGCCGTTCAGTTGCGAGGCCGAGTACGCCAACGAAATGCCGGCCTGTCTGGCATATTCCGCCAAGGTGTCGTTCAGCGGGCCCGGCGCGATCGCATAGACGCGAAGCGCGGCAGAGGGCGCGTTCGTGGCTGGCGCCGTCTGGGCGCGCACGGTCGCAGGGCTTGCGGACAACGCGGCCAGACCAAGCGCCGCCGCCAGGGGCAACAGCACGGCAAGGGAGGGGGTG
>JAEYVD010000714.1 GCA_023432075.1 Pseudomonadota bacterium
CCGCAATCGTGGGCGATCGTGCCCACGGTGACCGCGACGTCGGGCGACCTACGAAGACGATCCCAACGCACATCCGTAGACAAAACCGCCACCAACCAAATACCACCAACATCCAACCCCATTCGCCTAGAATGTCGCCCACCAAAATCGCCATCAATCGCCCCCCATCATGTCCGCCACCCCCACCAGCGCCATCGCCTACGGCCTGGCAACGTTAGCCGCCGACGGCACCATCCTAGACACCTGGTATCCGCGGCCCTCGCTCGCCGATAACGCCCCGCCCACGGAAACTCGTCACTTGACGCCGGAAGAAGCGCGTGCCGCCCTCGGCGAACACGTCGCCACCGCGCTCGTCCGGGACACCCGCCGCAAGGTCGATATCGTGGCCGTGCGCACCGCGATCTCGTCGCTGGACGAGCCGCCCGTCGATGCGCACGATGCCTATCTGCGGCTGCATCTGCTCAGCCACCGGCTCATCCGGCCGCACGGCGCCAATCTGGATGGGTTGTTTGGGGTGCTCGCCAACGTCGCGTGGACCTCGGTGGGGCCTTGTGCGGTGGAACAGGTGGACGCGCTGCGCTGGCACCTGCGCGCCACCGGGCAGGTGCTGGAAATTCGCGGCGTGGACAAGATTCCGCGCATGACCGATTACGTCGTGGCCAGTGGCGTGCGCATCGCGGACACGGCGCGTGTACGGTTGGGCGCGCATCTGTCGCCGGGCACCACCGTGCTGCATGAAGGGTTCTGCAATTTCAACGCTGGCACGCTGGGTGCGTCCATGGTCGAAGGCCGCATCAGCGCGGGGGTGATCGTGGACGATGGCACCGATATCGGCGGCGGCGCGTCGATCATGGGCACGATGTCGGGCGGCGGCAAGCAGGTGGTGTCGATCGGCAAGCGTTGCCTGCTGGGCGCCAATTCCGGCCTGGGCATTTCGCTGGGCGATGACTGCGTGGTCGAAGCCGGCTGCTACGTCACGGCCGGCACGCGGGTGCTGACGCCGGAGGGGGCCGTCGTGAAGGCGGTGTCGCTGGCGGGCCAGCATGGGCTGCTGTTCCGCCGCAACTCGCAGACGGGCGCGGTGGAGGCGCTGGTGCGCACCGCGGCCTGGGGCACGTTGAATCCTGCCCTGCATTCTGGGCATTAATGAAACATGGCCGCCCCCCGGCGGCCATATCTTGAAACGCGTGGCGCGATCGGCTTGCTGGGCCGGCGCCCGGCGTCAGGCGTATTGCGCCGTCTGCCCCAACCGGTCGTAGACCAGGTTTACAAAGAGGTCGGAACTCAGGATGTTCGCGACACGGCACGTGAAGACCGTCTCGCCGCTGTCGTCCTGCAGGGTGACCGTGTCGGTCCAATCGTCCAGATCGATGGGCTGCAGCGACTCGTACGGCCACGTGGCGCCGTCGATATGCAGGCCTTGCGCGGACAGGGACAGCTCGCGCGTTTTAAGGTCGGGGAAGGCGCCGCCCGCGATATAGCGGAACGCGACGCGCGCGCCTTGGGCTTGCAGCGCTTCCAGCACCGGCAGGCGCTGCGCCACGTACTGCGCGCGGAAGGCGTCCATGAAGGCGGGGAAATCGTCGACGCCGTCGGCGGTGGTCCAAGCGCCTTGCGGGGCGCTGCGAAAGGCCAGACTGTCGGCGGGAGCCGCGGCCGTGTCCGGGCGGCTGGCGTACAGGCAGAGGTCGTGGATGTCCGCGAACGCGGTGTAGCAGCGGGCGCCGCCTTCCTGAGCGACTACGCCTTTTTCGTGCAATTCAAAGCAATCCGGGGCGCGCCCCGTGCGCGTAAACACCGCGAATGCGTCTATGGCCTGCGGGGTTTGGCTATCTGTCATGCAACTTCCTGATTGGATTGGGGTGCTCTCGCGGCCCAGGACGTCGCAATGTCTTGCGAGCCGTATTCTCGCCCATATGCGAAATACGTGCTTGATGACCCCAATTCCCGCACTTTCGACGCAGATCACTCGCCCGGCGGAATCGGCGCAAACCGGAAGTGCTGCACGTTGCCGCGACCCGCGATGATCGCCGTGGACTCGGGCACTTCTTCCCAGACGCCCGCCATGTCCGACAGAGGCTCGGACAACAACAGGAAGGCGTCGTCGTCCATGGCGGCGATCTGCGCGTTGTCGGGATAGAGTTCGCGCAGGTGGCGCACGCAGGTGTTGTGAAACAGCGTGCGCGAGTCGCTTTCGCTGGAATAGCGCACGGCAATGAGGCGCTCGCCATCCAACGCGCACACCGTCATGTTGATGGGGTGCGCCACGCCGTGACGCCGGCCGGCTTCCTCCACGGCGCCCACCATGCGGGCGATGGCCGCGATGGGATCGTCGTCCAGGCCGAACGTAAGGGCCAAGAGAAACATCACCTCGGAATCCGTGGAGCCTTCCAGCGACCCGAAATAGCCGGGCGCGATCATCAGCATCAGATCGCGGCGCAGCAGCGGATAGTCGCGGATGAGGCCGTTGTGCACGAACAGCCAGTGCCCGTGGCGGAAGGGGTGGCAGTTGGTTTCCTGCGCGGGGGTATCGGTGGCGGCGCGGATGTGCGCGACGAAAAGCGGCGCATGGATGGCGCGCGCCGCCTCGCGCAGGTTGCGGTCGTTCCAGGCGGGATGCACGCTGCGATAGCGAAACGGCGGCTCGGCGGGCCGGCCTTCGATGGCGCGGCTGTACCAGCCCAGCCCGAACCCGTCCCCGTTCGTGGTGGTGGCGCCCAGGCGCGAATGCAGGCTCTGCTCGATGAGCGAGTGCTTGGCCTTGAACAGCACGCTCTCCATCTGCAGGGGACTACCGGTATAAGCCAGCCAACGGCACATGATGCGCTCCTTCGATCCGGACAGGCCAGTGTAGGAGCGAGGCAGGGCTTTATTCAAGCCCGCGCCGCCGGCCCTATTTGTTCAGCAGCGCCTTCAGCATGGCCATGCGCTCCTTGGGGCTCAGCGCGGCCGTCGCGTCGTCTTCCTGGATGCGCACGTCGCCCAGACCCATCTCCTCGATGAAGCGTGAGGGCTCGCGCACCAGGTCTTCGCGTGCGCGGCGGCGGCGCTTGCACCAGCTCAGGTGCAGGCTGCGCTGCGCGCGCGTGATGCCGACATACATCAGGCGCCGTTCTTCCTGGATGCGGGTGGCCAAGTTTTCGGCGGCACGCGCCGGGTCGCCGACTTCGTCGTCCTTGCCCAGGTGAGGCAGCAGGCCTTCTTCCACGCCCGCCAAGTACACGTGCGGATACTCCAGGCCCTTGGAGGCGTGCAGCGTCGACATCTTCACGGCGTCGGGCTCTTCTTCCTCGCCGCGCTCCAGCATGGTGACCAGGGCGACGTGCTGCACCAGGTCAAAGAGCGTCATGTTGTCTTCCTCGGCCTTGCGCTTGAGCCAGCCGGTCAGCTCCAGCACGTTCTGCCAGCGCGTCTGCGCGGGCCGTTCCTCGAAGAGTTCGAACAGGTGGCGCTCGTACTGAATGGCTTCGAGCAGGTCGTCGAGAATCGCGCCGGCCGGTTCCGCGGGCGCCGCGTCCTTGCCCGAGGCCGCGCCGCGGCCGGCGCGCCACTGCATGCGGCGGATGAATTCGGCAAACGTGCGCAGCTGTTCAAGCTGGCGGGGCGCGAGCACGCTTTCGAGGCCGGTCTCGGCCACGGCGGCAAGCAGCGACAGTTCCCGGCTGGCCGCATACTGGCCCAGCGCCTGTAGCGTGGCTTGGCCGATGCCGCGCTTGGGCGTGGTTGCCGCGCGGATGAAGGCGGGGTCGTCGTCGTCGTTGGCCAGCACGCGCAGGTACGCCAGGATGTCGCGCACTTCCGCCTTGTCGAAAAAGCTTTGCCCGCCGGAAATCGTGTACGGGATCTTCAGGTTGCGCAGTGCCTGCTCCAGGATGCGCGACTGATGGTTGCTGCGGTACAGGATGGCGAAATCCTTCCACTGGGCCTGGCGCTCAAAGCGCGCCGCCGACACCTTCATGGCGATGGACTCGGCCTCCTGTTCCTCGCCGTCCATGGCCGCCACCGTGATGGGTTCGCCCACGCCCAGCTCGGACCACAGTTTTTTCTCGAAGAGCTTGGGGTTCTTTTCGATGACCTGGTTGGCCGCCGCCAGGATGCGCTGCACCGAGCGGTAGTTCTGCTCAAGCTTGATGAGCTTGATGTTGGGGTAGTCGGTAGTCAGCTTGGCCAGGTTCTCGATGGTGGCGCCGCGCCAGGCATAGATGGCCTGGTCATCGTCGCCCACCGCGGTGAACATGGCGCGCGAGCCCGTCAGCAATTGCACCAGCCGGTACTGGCA
>JAEYVD010000114.1 GCA_023432075.1 Pseudomonadota bacterium
AAGGTCACTTTCGCGCCTTGCACCATGGGCCCCAGAAGGGAAAGTACGTAGTCCATGCAGTGGGTTCGCGCCGCGCGGGCAAGAGAGAATCATGGGCAAGCCCGCCTGGCCTTGCGGCGCCGCGGCGGGCTGCGAACTGCAACGGCAAAGGCGCCCCGGCCGGCTGGGCCGCGGGCGCCCTGCCCGTTTACTTGATGATGTTGGCGCCGAACCACTGGGTGGCGATGCGGCCGGCGGTGCCGTCCTGCTTCATCGAGTCCAGGGTCTTGTCCAGCTTGGCGAGCAGTTCGGTGTCGTCCTTGCGCACGCCGACGCCGTAGTCTTCCGTGCCGAAGTTCTCTTCCAGCACGCGGTATTCGCCGGCGCGCTTGCTGATGAGGTAGCGGCCCACGACCTCGTCGACAACGATGGCGTCCAGGCGGCCCGCCGCCAGGTCCATCAGCGCGGTGACGTTGTCGCCGAACTTCTTCACTTCCTTGATCTGAGCGGCAACCGGGTCCTTGGCGATGGCGTCGGTGGCGCTGCTGCCGTCCTGCGCGCCGATGACCTTGCCGGCCAGATCATTCTTGACCTTCACGGGCGAGGTGTTGCCCACGATGATGATCTGATGGTTGGCCATGTAGGGCGCGGTGAAGCTGATGTTTTTCTTGCGCTCTTCCGTGATGGTCAGACCGTTCCACAGCACGTCGACGCGCTTGCCATTCAGCTCGGCTTCCTTGGCGCTCCAGTCGATGGGCTTGAACTCCACTTCGATGCCCAGTCGCTTGCTGGCTTCCTTGGCCATGTCGATGTCAAAGCCGACGATCTGGTTGCTGGCGTCGCGAAATCCCATGGGCGGGAAGTTGTCGTCCAGACCCACCACCACCTTCTTGGGCGTGGCCGGCGCCTGGGCGCTCGCGGCCGGCGCGTTGTCGCCAGGACCGCAGGCCGTGAGCAGCGTGGTTGCGGACACAAGAAGTACAGCAGTCAGTTTTTTCATCGTTGTGGGGTGCGCCAGGCGCAGGTAGGGAGGATACCGGGAAGGCTGGCCAAAAAGCCGCGAGGCGGTATTTTAGCGTTCCTGACGGGACGCGCCGGCGGGCGGTCGCCGACCTTTGGCGTGGCTGCGGATTGAACCCCGATGCACGCAGGCGCACGCCTGAGCGGGGCGATGTTACTCGCGAGAAAAATAATGTTAATACTCGTCACTATTGACACATTAAGTTGTAAGATCGCGATACAACGCCCCGAATATTGCGGACTTCGACACCCTGGATCTCCAGGCTCGTTTACGGCGACAGCCGCTGGCGGCATGGAGAAGCAGGTCATGAAGAAGGTCAAACAGTGGTTGGCGGGCAGCCTGAGGGGCGCCAACCGCCCCCGCCCCGCCGTGGCGGCGTCTCCCCTGCTGATGGCGTTGGAGCCTCGCATCGTCTATGACGCCTCGGTGGCGGCGCTCTCCGCGCAACCCCATCAGGCCGATCCCGCGCCTGAGATCCATCGCGCCGGCGAACCTCAGGCCGACGCCCCTTCCCAAGCTAACGCCACGCCGCCAGCCGTTTCGGCCGGTCAGCCCCGAGCCTCGGACACGCCCCCGCCCGCCGCCGCCCAGGCCCAATCGGCCGGCCGCCAGACTGCCCAGGACGGAACCCAGACCGCCGACAGGCAGCAGCAAGACCAGCAGGCAGCCGCCGACGGCATCGCGGTGTCGAGCCTGCAATCGCAGGTGGTGTTCATCGATCCCAGTGTCGAAAAGTATCAGACGCTGATCGACGGGCTGGCCCCCGGCACGCAGTACGTCGTGCTGGATGCCCGATCCGACGGA
The DNA here is from genome assembly GCA_023432075.1 of Pseudomonadota bacterium. Taxonomy (GTDB): domain Bacteria; phylum Pseudomonadota; class Gammaproteobacteria; order Burkholderiales; family Burkholderiaceae_B; genus Achromobacter. The sequence continues at coordinate 1,805 of JAEYVD010000114.1, forward strand.
TTTGCCCAGATCGCGCATTATCTCCAATCGCATCCAGGCGTGGACGCGATCAGCTTGATTTCGCACGGCTCCAACGGCGCGATCCAGGCCGGCTCGACCTGGCTGACCGCCTCCTCGCTGGCGGCGCACAGCGCCGACCTGGCCCGGATCGGCGCGGCGATGAACCCGGGTGGCGATTTCCTGATCTACGGATGCGACATCGCACAGCAGGCCGATGGACAGGCGTTGGTGCGCCAGATCGCCGACCTCTCGCACCTGGACGTCGCGGCATCGACCGACGCCACGGGCGCCGCGACGCGGGGCGGAGACTGGACACTCGAGTATCAGGCTGGCGACGTTCAAGCCACGTTGAACGCCTCGCCGATCGCGCTGGCGCAGTACGGCGGGCTGCTTGCGGTCACGACCGAAACCTACGATACCGCCGCCTCCAACAATTTTTCTGCAGTCGGCCAGTCGCAATTTACGCTGAATGGCATTACGTACACGTTTGACAGGGCGGCCAATTCCTACGCTTACAACGACAGCAATAGCCCGATGGGGCCGACCGATATTACCGACGGCCCGACTGACGGCGTGCTGATGCTCAACGCCGACGGCGCCTCAGTCATGAGAAGCGTGACGATCTCGCTAGCCAACGGCCACACATTTTCGCTGCAAAGCTTCGATCTCAGTTCCTTCAATGGAGACCTGTACATCCAGGCTAACTACAAGGATGGATCGCACAGCGCACTGATCCAGTTGGCGACGGCTACGGTAGGCGGATTCACGGGTACGGTATCGAACCAGAACCAACTGGGTTCGGCGTTCGACAACATCGTCTCGTTTTCACTGATCGACCAGAACGATACCGGCGCCTTCGAACCCTCCCTGGACAACCTGGCTTATATCGAAGTGGGCGCGTTCGTCACCACCAGCCCCGGCAATGCGGCGTGGTCATCGGCCAATAACGGCGTAGGCGGCACAGCGGTCGCCATCGATCCGGGCCTGACGCTGAGCGGAACGTCCACTGCTATCTCGGCGACGGTACGGATCACCAATTTTGTCGTCGGCGATCAACTGGGATTCACGGCGCAAAACGGCATCTCAGGCAGCTACAACGCAAGCGTCGGCGAGCTCCTGCTGACCGGCACCGCAAGCCTCGCGCAATGGCAAGCCGCGCTGCGGTCAGTCACGTTTTCCAGCACGATGGCCTCGCCCAGCCTCTCGGACACCACTCGGTCGATCGCTTTTTCGTTCAGTGACGGACAGAACGACAGCGATGTTGCCACCCGCAATATCACGATCACGGAAACGCCCCAGACGCCCCTCGTCAGCGACGGCTCGCCCGCCAACACCAACTACGTGGCGGGCTCTGGAGGCATCGTCGTCAATAGCACCATAAGCGTCAGCGACGCGGACAGCCTGAAGCTGCCGGCCGGGACCGTGACGATTTCTGCCGGCTACATCGCGGGCGATACCCTGTCGTTCAATAACTCCAGTGTGTCCCTGTACGGCGACATCATCGGGAGCTACGACTCGGCGACGAGAACCTTGTCCTTGATTTCCGTGTCCGACAACGCCACCGTAGCCCAGTGGCAGAACGCACTCCGGGCCGTGACGTTCTCGGCTGGCGCCTCGACATCCGCCGGCCTGCGCGACATTACATTCTCGGTCCGGGACAGCGCCAGCACCAGCGCGCTGCTGCACCACAGCGTCCAGGTTGAAACGCCTCCGGCGGTCATCCCCGGCGCCGGCTCCGCGTCGTTCACCAGCGGCGACAACGCGATCTCCACGCCCGTCGCCGTCGACGCGGGCCTCACGATCAGCGGCGGCAACAGTGCCACGCTAGCCAGCGCGACCGTCGCGATCACCGGCAATTTCCAGGTGAATCACGATGAACTCGTCTTTATTGGCAATCCGGCGACATCGGGCGATATTTCCGGCGTCTACGACAGTGGCACGGGCGTCTTGACGCTGACCTCCGCGGGCGGCGCCTCGTTGGCGCAATGGCAGACCGCCCTGCGATCCATCCGCTTCACCAATGATCTGGTCGTGCCTAGCAGCGCCACGCGCACGGTCAGCTTCCAGATCAGCGATGGCACGCAGACCAGCGCCGTCGCCGCGCGCACGGTGACCGTGACCGCGACCGACCAGACCCCATTGCTGGGCAACAGCGGCAACACCGCCCATTTTGTATCCGGCGACAACTCGGCCTCCACGCCCGTTGTCGTCAACAACGCCATTACCGTCAGCGATGCGGACGGCGGCCCGCTGCAGCAGGCAGTTGTCACCATTTCCGGCAACTACCAGCCAACCGACCTCCTGAGTTTCGTCAACAACAATTCGGCCCTGTACGGCAACATCTTTGCTGCCTACGTCAATGGCGTATTGACGTTGAACTCCGGCGGCAGCACGGCAACGCTGGCCCAGTGGCAAAACGCGCTCCAGGCAATCACGTTCACCTCGACCGCGGTCGTGCCGACCACCGCCACGCGCACCGTCAGTTTCAGTGTCAGCGACGGCACAAAGATCAGCGCGGCCGCCCAGTCAGCAGTAACGGTTACGGCCTCCACGCAAACCCCTGTCCTTTCCGGCTCGGCCGGCAGCGTTACCTTCGCACAAGGCGACAACGCGCCCGGTACCGCCATCGTGATCGATGCAGGCATCCAGGTCAGCGACCTCGACAGCGCCACCCTGACGCAGGCCAACGTCGTGATCGCCAGCGGTTATGACAGCAACGGCGACACGCTGCTGTTTACCAACGACGGCGCGACGATGGGCAACATCACCGGCTCCTATTCGTCCGGCGTGCTTGTGCTGACGTCCAGTAACGGCTCGGCCACGCTGGCGCAATGGCAATCCGCGCTGCGTTCCATCCGGTTCACGGACATTGCGGCGGTGCCGAGCACGACACAGCGCACCATCAATTTCGTCATCACCGACGGCTTCAAGGTCAGCGCCAATATCCAGCGCATGATCGACGTCGAGCGGGTTGATCAGTCGCCAGTGCTGACGAACAGCGGCGGCAGCTCAACCTTCACATCGGCCGACAACGCGCCGTCCGCGCCCATCGTGATCGATGCGTCGCTGACGCTAAGCGATCCGGACACGCCGACCATGGTCTCGGCCACGGTAAGGATCACGGGCAATTACCAGATGGGCGAGGACGTGCTGGCGATGGGCAGCGGATCGTTTGGCGACATCCAGGCGATTTTCGATGCCGCAACGGGCACGTTGACGCTGACCTCGGCCGGCGGCTCCACCACCGCGCAATGGCAGGCCGCGCTGCGCTCGGTCACCTATACCGCCACGTCGGCCGTACCGCAGACCGTCAACCGCACCATTTCGTTCTCGGTCAACGACGGCGCCAAGTCGAGCAGCATCTCCGACAAGGCCCTCATCGTCATCGCCACCCATCAGACGCCCGTGCTGGGCAGCTCGGGCGATACCGTGACCTATCTGCCGGGCCAAAGCGGCAAAATTATCGACAGCGGCCTGACGCTGACGGACCGCAATGTCGCGGGAGCTTCGCTCGTCGCGATGACGCTGGAAGCGCGGATTACGTCGGGCCTGCAGCACGGCGACATCCTGAACTTCGACCTGCCGCCATCGACGCTGACGAATGGGATGACCGTTACCTATGATGCCGCCACGGGCAAACTGACCATCGCATCCACCGGCGGCACGCTCGCGCAGTGGCAATCGCTGCTGGCCAACATCCACTTCTCGGCCGGGGCCAGCGCGCCGCTGGGTGCGCGCACAGTCGAGTTCACCATCAGCGACGGCGTCAAGACCAGCGCGCCGCTCTCCTACACCGTTGACGTCATCAGTTCGGCACCCGCGCTGTCCAGCCCCAGCACGGGCCCCGTCTCGTTCGTGGCGGGTGACAACACGTCGTCCACCCCGATCGTCATCGATGGCGGCCTGCTGCTTGCCTCCCCGCTGGGCAACGTCGTCGACTCAGCCATCGTCGCGATCACGGGAAATCTGCATTCCGCCGAAGACTATCTGTCGTTCGTCAACAACGGCCTGACCATGGGCGACATCACCGGCAGTTACAACGCGCTGACCGGTGTGCTTACCCTGAATTCTGTGAGCGGCACCGCCACGCTGGCGCAATGGCAGGCCGCGTTGCGCTCGGTCACTTACGCCGACACCCAGGTCTCGCCCAATACCGCGACGCGCACGATCAGTTTTGCCGTCAACGCGGGCCCGCAGTTCAGCAACGTCCTCACGCGCGACATCACGGTGACAGCCACGGACCAGACGCCGTTGATCTCGACCGGCAGCACCGGCGCGGCATCTTTTGTGGCAGGTGACAACACGGCTTCGACGCCCGTGACCGTGGACGGTGGCATCGCGCTGGCCGATCTGGACAATGCCACCCTGGCCTCGGCCACGGTGCAGATCGGCGCCGGCTTCCATGCCGGCCAGGATGTGCTTGGCTTCGTCAATAACGGATTGACGATGGGCAACATCGTCGCCAGCTACGACGCCGTCAACGGCACGCTGACGTTGACCTCGGCAGGCGGGACTGCCACGCTGGCGCAATGGCAGGCTGCACTGCGCGCCGTCACCTACACCAACGCCGCCATTACGCCTGATACCGCCACCCGCAGCATCGGCTTTGCGGTCAACGACGGCATCAAGAGCAGCACGACGCTCATGCGCGACGTCACCGTCACCGCCACCGAGCAGACGCCGGTGATTACCTCTGGCAGCGCCGGTTCCGCGTCCTTCGTCTCGGGCGACAACATGGCCGCGACGCCCGTCACCGTGGACGGCGGCATCGTGCTGTCTGACCTGGACAACGCGACGCTGGCCTCAGCCACTGTACAGATCGGCGCCGGATTCCATGCTGGCCAGGACGTGCTGGGCTTTACCAACGACGGCCTGACGATGGGCAACATCGTCGCCAATTATGACGCCGCCACTGGCACGCTCACGCTGAACTCGGCGGGGGGCACCGCCACCCTGGCGCAGTGGCAGTCCGCGCTGCGCGCCGTCACCTATATCAACACCGCCATCACACCCGACACTGCCACCCGCGGCATCGGCTTTGCAGTCAACGACGGCGTCAAGGCCAGCGCGGCCCACTCGCGCGATGTCGCCATTACCGTGGCCCGCCAGACGCCGCAACTGACCTCCGACGGCGCTTCGCTCGTCTACACCGCCAGCCGGGATGCCAGCCCCGTCGCGGTGGGCACCGGCATTACGCTGACCGACCGCAACGCCACACCGCCCACCATCGCCACCGTGTCCTTTGGCGGTTCGTTCGATCCGCAACACGATGTGCTGGGCTTCGCTGCATCCGCGCAGACCGGCGACATCGTGGCCAGCTACGATCCCGCATCGGGCGTGCTGACGCTCCGCTCGCTCAATGGCGCGGCGACAGTGGCGCAGTGGCAGGCCGCACTGGCCGCGGTCACCTACCGCGACTCGCAGGCCGAATCCACCGACAGCACCCGCACGCTGGTGTTTACCGTCTCCAATGGCGACAAAACCAGCGCAGCCCTGCAGCGTACGCTCCGCATCGAAGGCGTCTCCACGCCCGGTCAGGTTGGCGTCTCCGCCTCGAGTCAGGTTGGCGTCCCCATCCTGCCGCAGCCACAGCCGAATGTGGATGCGGCGCTTGGGGATGACAACGGCGAGGCGTCCGAGCGCTACCTCGATCCCGCCCAGGCGCCGACCATCGAGACGGGCATGTTTGAATTGCCCATCGGGCGCGTGGGGGACGCAAGTAAGCCCCTCTACACGCTCGCTGGGCTCGAAGGCCGTCATCCGGGCATGGCGCAGAGCCCGGTTGGCGTCCCCAACATCGAGCGAGCCGCCAGCGATTACCGGTACATCCTGCCGGAGATCGACTTCACCTCGCGCGTCCAGGCGCTGCCCTCCGTTGACATTGCGCAACGATACGTCGCCGGTGTTGCGTTCTCGGTGGTCATGAGGATGCCATTCGTGATGGATGCGCAGACGATGCATGCCGACCTCCAATCCATCACCACCGCAAAATTGCCCGGCGGTGCGCCGCTACCGGCCTGGTTGCACTACGACGCCGATTCCGGCGTGCTGACGGGCACCCCCCCGGCTGGGGTGGACCAATTGCGCATCGTGCTTCAGGCCGGCGGGTTCAGCCGCGAGGTCGTCCTGCACTTCGAGGCCCGGGACAACCAGCCAGCGGCCCCGGCCCGGCCCGCCGCCAACGAGCCCCGCGCGGCGTTGCCCGCCGCCAAGGACTCGCTGGCGGCGCAATTCGCCAGCGCGATGGCTGCCCTGCACATTTCGCACCCCGACGCAGCGCCCTCCACGGCCCCGCATGTTGCCTCCGAGCACCGGTCATGACCCAAGGTTTCGCTCTTACCCCCGCATTTACCCCGATGAGAAACGCCGACGTGAACAAGAAGACGCCCCAGGGACGCGTGCCGCGCCCCGCCCTGATCGCCGCCGCCCTCGCCCTGGTCTGGCTGACCGGCTGCGCGATCAAGCCCCAGCCGTTCACGGAGATCGATCGCGCCGCCACGGCCAGTGCCGAGCGCGCCAAACTGTTCGACCAGCAAGAGCCCGTCAGCGGTCCGATCACGCTGGACCAAGCCATGGCGCGCGCGGTCCGCTACAACCTGGACCATCGCCTGAAGATGATGGAAGAGGCCCTGTCGCAACGGCAGCTTGACCTGTCCAACTTCAACCTGCTTCCCAAGCTGACCGCGCAGGCGGGCTACAACCACCGCAACCACCCGCTGGCCTCCGGTTCGGAAGGCCTGTATACCGGCGAAGAGTCGCTGATCCCGTCCTTTTC
>JAEYVD010000735.1 GCA_023432075.1 Pseudomonadota bacterium
GGGTAGGCGCCAACGCGCGCCAGGCGTGCGCGTAGGCGTCCGCCAGAAGGCCCAGCACCGCGATCTCGGCGCCCGCCCACGGCGTGTCGCGCCACAACGCGAGCAGGCCATCGCTGGCATTCGCGCCGTCCTGCACTCCGCCCATCGGCAACCGCAGCAGCAGGCCATGGCCGGGCAGATGTTCGGCCCACATCGACTGCTCGTCGGGCGTGGCGGCAAAGGGGCCGCTCGCGCCCTCGCGCGCGCGGCGGGCCAATAGGCCGGCCAGCCACACGGTGTACGGGGCGTTGGCGTCCGGCACCGCCAGGCCCGACAGCGCGGTGATGATGCCGTCGCCGCCCGCGCCCGGCAGCCACAGCGCCGCCTGCCGGTAGGGGGCCAGCGCGTGCGTGTCGTTCACCATCAGGAACGCCAGCGACTGCGTGTCCGTGCAGGCGCGCGCACGCTTTTCAAGCTGAAGCAGCGCGGCCAGCAGCGGTTCTCGCGAAGCGGCGTGGGTCACGGCGTGCCTGCGGTAGGAAGGTCCACGCGCACGCTGCCGCTCATGCCGGGCAGCAGTTCCGCGGCCGTGTTCTGCGCGTCGGCCAGGCGCCCGATGATCTTGACGGACTGGCTGACCGGGTCCACGGCGCCTGCGATATGCGAAACCGCGGCCTCGTACGTGCGGCCGTTCTCGTCGACGGTGATGCGCAGCGGCGAGCCCGGTTTCAGCCACGCCAGCCAGCGGGACGGCACGATGGCTTCCAGTTCGAAGGCGGCGTCGTCATAGATGCTGACGAGCTTTTCGCCTTCGGCCACGCTTTCCGCCGCGCGCGCATAGGTTTCGCCGACCCGCCCGGCGAAGGGCGCGGCAATGGCGCAGCGATCGACAAGCACCCTTTCGGCACTGCTCTCGGCGCGGGCAACGGCGACCGCCGCGCGCGCCTGCTCGACGTCGGAGCGGCTGATGGAGCGCAGCGCCTCCAGTTGCTCGGCGACGGCCTGCTTCTTGCGGGCGGCCGATTCGGCCAGTACGGCGCGTTCCAGCCGGGCGCGGTTCAGGGCGCAGTCGTAGGCGACCAGCACGTCGCCCTTCTTGAACCGGTCGCCTTCGCGAAACGGCAGCGCGTCGATCTTGCCGGACAGGCTGCTGGAGATCACCGCGCGGCGCGCGGCCACCAGTTGGGCGCGCGCGCTGTCGGCGGCTGCCGGGACGGTCAGGGGCGCGGGCGGCGGGGTCTGCGCCGGGGCGATCGCCGGCATGGCGAGGCCCGCGGCCATCAGCAGGCGCGTGGCGCGGCGCGATAGGAAGTCTTGCAGCATCGGCATGTCAGCGCGCAGCCACCGGTTGGGCGTCCGGGCCGGCGGCGCTGGCGACGGAACCGACGCTGCGCCACAGATTGCCGGAGACGGTGCGCAGCGCCTGCGGCGCGGCGGGCGCTGCCGCTTGCGCGATGGTGTCGATCACGGGCGTTGCCACGGCCTGCCCGTTCGTTTCGATCGCTTGCGGCGCGACCGCAAGGCGCGGGATGTCGACATGGCCGCGCTCGATCTGCTGATTGGTCTGGGCGATGTCGCGCGCCAGGCTGGCCAGGCTTTCGTCGGAGATGCGCTCGGGCAACGGGTCGATCCCGGCGGCCTGGTAGATCGTGTTCTGCGCGTTGACGAGTTCCGCATAGCTCAGGTCGCGCGCGCGCGTGGCGAGCAGGGTCTCGACCTTCGCGCGGACGACTTCCAGGTGCGTTTCGGCGCTGCTGCGCGCGGCGTTCTCGGTCTGCACCTGAATCGCGTCCTGCAGGCGGCTCAGCTCGTTGGCGCGGCGAAAGGCGGTCTCGGCGCGCTGGCGTTCCAGCCAGGCAATGTGGACCTGGCTCAGCACGGTCATGCGCAAGGCCTGGCGGCGCAACTCGGCCACCTGTTCCCGTGACTCCCCGGCGCGGCTGATCGACGACCATGACAGCACGCTCAAGAGATTCCAGCTCACCTGCATGCCGGCGTCCGCCCAGCTGTTGTTGACCAGGTACTTGTTGCTGTCGTAGTTCAGCCCGCCGAAGAGCGAGGCATTGGGCAGCAGCCGCAGCAGCGACATGCGGGTCTCCAGCACGGCGTTGCGGGCCAGATAGCTCTCTTCGCGCAGTTCCGGGCGGCGCACCATGGCCAGGGCTTCAAGGTCCTGCAGCGCGTAGGCCAGCACGGGCGGCGCCATCGTGGCGGCGTCTGGCGCGGCCAGCTGGAAGTCCGCGGCGGGCGGCAGGTTCATCAGCGTCGCCAGCCGCGCCTTGGCCTGGGCCAGTTCGTTGTCCAGCGCCTCGGTCTGGCGCACCATGTTCAAGAGGTCGCGCTGATAGCGCAGCGCGAGGATGGGCGCCACCAGGCGCTTTTGCTCGGTCTGGCGCGCATATTCCAGCGTCTGGCGGGCCTCGGCCAGCGTCGAGGACACGCGGTCTTTCAGGCGTTCGGCGGTCACCGCGTTCCAGTACGCCGTGCGCGTCTGGCGGATGATGTCGGCCACGACGCGGCGGCGCCGCTCTTCCGCGGCCAGCGCCTTGTTGCCCTGGGCCTTGGCGCCGAAATAGCTCAGGCCAAAGTCCAGCACGTTCCAGGTCAGTTGCAGGTCGGCGGTGTGCGTGTCGCGCTCCTGGCTGGTGGAAGGCACGAGCGACTGCGTGCCGGTGGCCAGCGATTCGCTGGACGAACCGTAATCGTTGTTGCGCGCGCGCATGCCGGCGCGGGCCGTCAGCTTGGGCAGCATGCCCTGGTTCTGCACATCGGTCAGGTCGTCTTCCAGCGCGCGTTCCATGAGGGCCAGGCGCTGCTGCAGGTTGTACTTGACCGCGCGCGCGATGGCCTCGTCCAGCGTGATGGGGCCCGTTACCGGCTCTTGCTGCGCGAACATGGCGTTGCGGTCGGTCTGGTCCAGGTTGAGCAGGTCCTGCGTGCTCAGCTTCTCGGGCGGCGTGACGGCGCAGCCGGCAAGAACGGCGGTGGCGATCACCGTCAGGGCAAAGCGGCGGGCGCGGTGGGTCATGGGCGTGGCGGAGTCAAAGGTAAGAGTCATGTCTGGAATCAGCTTGCTGCAGTGATGGGGGTGGCCTGCCGGGCGGCGGCCGGGTCGGAGGCGCCGGTTGCGGCGCCATCGTCCAGGGAAGCGAGAAACTGCCGCGCCGCTTCCAGCACGTCCTGCGCGGCGCTGTGGCGCAGCTGCTGGGACAGCGCGGGCTTGTCGGCGGCCGGGGCGTCGTCGCGCGCGGCCAGGGCGTCGCCACCGCGCCAGGCGCCCATGCGTTCGGCCGACACGGTGACGGCAATGGCGCGCGATTCTCCGCTCGCCGTGCGGACCACGAGTTCAAGCGGCAGCGTCCGGGCGTCGGCAAGACCCGGCGCCACAATGACGCCGCGCGCGGCATCCAGCCGCACGCCAGTCGGCAGGTCGGAGCCGTCCGCCATGCGCAGGGCCAGCGAGGCGATCGGGCTGCTGCTGCGGATGAGGCCGGCCGGCAAGGCATAGGTCTGGCGGTTGCCCGCCACGTCGGCGCGCCACAGGCCGGTGAGCGCGGCGCTGGAGAACGAGAGCCCAGGCGCGTCGGGGCTGGCCAGGATCACCAGCGGCGAGCGCACGCCGTTTGCCGCGTCCATTGTGAACGGGCGTGCGGCGTCGGCATCGCGGCGTTCGAGCGAGTCGGCCAGCAGTTCGTCGAGCAGCGCCGTTGACGTCCATTGCGGCGGCGTCGACAGGCCGTCGCGGATGGGGACGCTGAACGCGTCACCCGATGCGGCGGGCATGCCGCCGAGCGCTTGGCGCAACGGCCGGAATGCGTCGTCTCGGGTGTCGTCCGAAACTCCGGCATCGGTGCCGGAGGCAAACACCGGCTCGCGTTGCCAGGCGCTCAGATCTGGCGGCGGCACATCGGCCGGCGTGCCGGGGTTCGGGTTGGCGTTGGGATCGGGCTGCGTGCCAGGATTCGTGCCCGGATCCGTGCCCGGATTCGGTACGGTCTCGGCCGTGGCAACGGTCAGCGTGATGATGCGCGAGACGCTGGCCCCCGATGCATCGGTGGCGCTCACGATCAGCGCGACGCTGCCGGCGGCCGTCGTGGTCCCGCGTATCGTCAGCGTGGCAGGATCGAAGGTCAGGCCGTCCGGCAGACCCGTGATCTGCCACGTGAGCGCATCGCCGTCGGCGTCGGTGAAAAGGCCGGGCGGGAACGTATAGGCGTAAGGCTCACCCACACGCACGACGTCCGGCGCCAATGCCATGCCGCTGTCGACCGGCGCGGTGTTCGGCGGCTCGATGGCCTCGAAGACCACTTCGCGCGATACAGAGGCGCCTTCCGGGTCCGTCACGGTAATGACCACCGTGTACTGTCCCGGCGCGGCGAGCACGCCGGTAATCGTGCGGGTGTCGGGATCGAAGGTCAGCCCCGCAGGCAGGCCGCTGACGCGCCACGTCAGCTTGCCGCCTTCCGGATCGCTGAACAGTGTTTCCGGCAGGGTCACGGAATAATTGCGTCCGGCCAGCGCCGTGTCGGGCATGTACGGATCGGTGCCTGCGACGGGCGCCTGGTTGGGCAGGCGAACGGTCACGTCCACGTCATAGCCTGCGCTGGCGATGTCGCCGTCATTGAGCGTGATCGTGACGCTGCGCGTGCCCGGCGTGCCGTCTGTGCTGGCGTAGGTTACGCGGTGCAGCAGCGCATTGGCCTGGGCGCGGCCGACGTCGCCGGTGAAGCGCAGCGTGGCGGCATCGCCGGTCTGCGTCAGCGTGGCGATGGCCTGGCCGTTGAACGAGATGATGTCGCCGGCAATCGTGTAGCCGTCGCCCGGCAAAAAGCCGAAGACATCGCCGGCTTGACCGCTGAACGTCACGCTGGCGTCCCGGTAGCTGTCCGCCGCATCCAGTTCGGCGTCGCTGAGCGCCAGCGTGGGCGCCAATGGCACCGGATCGCCCTCGGTGACGTAGACCGGCTGCGCGGCGGGCGGGGCGTTCAGGACGTCCAGCCCGTTGCCTACCACGATCACGCCGCCGTCGGCCGACACCGCAATCTGGCCGGCGCCGTCCAGTCCGCCCTGCGCGGCGATCAGGCTGAGGCTGGCGGTGGCGTAGTAGTTGAGCGTGCCGCCCGCCACGGTCACGAACAACGCCTTGCCATCCGCGGACAAGGCGATGCTCTCCACCGTCTGGCTGCCGGTCAGAGCGCCCAGGTGTGTCAGTGCGCCGGTCGCCGCGTTCAGGCGGAAGGCGTCGATGGCCTGGGGGTGCTCCTGGACTTCATATTCGCCGGTCCAGCCGTTGAACGCCGACGTGCGGCTGTTGGACACGAAGATCGTGCTGCCGTCGGCGCTGACCGCGATGTGCTGCAGGTTGGAGAACAAGACAGTCTGCCCGGCGGCGTCCGTGCCGCCGCCCTGGATATGCGTGAGGACCGACAAGGCGCCGCTGCCGTCGCGCCGGTAGACGATCAGGGTCGAACTCGAGCTGGTGTTGGTCACCACGAAGAGCAGGTCGCCGCGTACCGCGATGTCAGTGGGCTGCCACAGGAACGGCTCCGCGTTCATATCGCCGCTGATGGCGCCGACATATGTGAGCGCGCCGGTCTGCGCGTCGCGGTTGAAATAGGCGATCCCGTAGCTGTTGATCAGGTACAGATTCTTGCCGTCTTCGGACAGCGCAATGCCCTTCATGTCGTTCAGGCTGCCGCCATCCAGCTCGTAGTTGCTGGTGATGGTGGCCTGGTGCGTCAACGTGCCGTCGGCGGCCACGCCGAACACGCCAATGGCGTTGCCATCCGCGCGCAGGGCATACAGGCTCTTGCCGTCGGCAGCGGTCACCAACTCCTTGATGCCGGCAAGATTGCCGGCGGCCGCGAACGTGCGCACATAAGTCAGCGAACCGGTGTCGCCATCGCGGCTGAACACGGCAATGGCACCCTTGCCGTCGGCCACATACACGCGCGTGCCGTCGGGCGACACGACGCTGGCGGTGGGCTTTTCCAAGCCGGGAATCGTGGTCAGATCCTGCACGTGTGTCAGGTCGCCCAGCGACAGCACCGGATCGGCATCGACGACCGGCGCATCGTTGATGGCCGTGATGTCGATGGCGAAGTCCATTGCGGCCGACGCGAGGCCGCGCTGGTCGGTCAGCGTTACGCTGATGGCCACACTGTCCGCGGGCGCGTGGCTGCTGTTCGCGTAGCTGATCTGACGCAGCGTGTTCTGCACGTCAGCCTTGGTGGGAATGGTCCCGGCCGCGTCGCTGAACCGGATCGTCAGCACACCGTCGGCCTGCGAGACGGTTCCGATGGTCACGCCATCTTTTTTCAGGACGCCGTTTTCCAGCGTCAGGCCGTGGCCTGGCTCAAAGCCCAGCGCGTCGGCCGCGCTCTTGCCCGCACCCAGCGTGATCGTCAGGACGGCGCCATCGTAGTTGCCCGCGCCGGCGTTGAAGGCGTCCATCTGCGCATCGGCAATCACGCCATCTGGCGCGATCAGGACGGCATCGGCGCGTTCGGTGTAGGACACGTCGTCGCCGCCGGTGACAGTGGGCGGCGTGTTGGGGCTGGCCGGACCGGCCAAAGTGACCGTCGCCGCGTCATCCGCATCCGTCGAGCCATTGACGGTGTCCCACTCCTGCACGGTCAGGCTGATCGTGCGCGTGCCGCTCAGCGGGCTGCCGGTGTTGGCGTAGGTCAGGCTGTCGATGACCTGCGCGGCGCGTTCGCCCGACGCGTTCAGGTAAAGGGTCACGGTGGCGACGCCGTCGGCGATGGTCACCATGTACTGCAAGCCGGAGGCCGTGGTCTGCGGGCCGTTGGAGTCCTTGTCCAGCCGGATCTTGCCGCCGTCCACGCCCAGGATGTCCTGCGCGTTGGCCGGGCTGATGGTGACGATGACGCGGGCCGCGTTCTGGCCGGATTCCACCGTATCGACCGTGGTGCCTTCGAACAGCTTGACCGGTTCGCCTTCCGCCGGGAACGTGGGATTGCGCGGCGTGGTGTCGATGATCGGCGCATTGTTGACGCCTTCCAGCTCGATCTCGGTCAGCAGTTCGTCCTGATGGCCGTCGCCATCGTGCAGTGTGGTGCGCAGCGTGATCGTCGCGCCGTCGCGGGTGGGATCGTTGCTGGCGTTGCTGTACGCGATCCGGCGCAGCACGTTCTGCGCATCGGCCTGGCTGACGGGGCCAATGAACGTCAGCGTCAGCACGCCGTTCGTCTGCGAGAAGGTCGCGATGGCGACGTCGTTCAGCAGGATCTGGCCGCTGGCGGTGTCCAGGCGAAAATTCGCGTCGCCGACAAAGCCGAACTGGTCATCGGGATGCGCGCCGCCAACGCGTTCAACCGTAATGCTGGCGCCCTCGTAATCGCCCTGTCCGTTGTTCAACGCATCGAGCTGCGGATCGGCGAGCGTGGCCGACGGCAGGATGGCCACCGGGGCCGACCCTTCCGTGTAGTGCGCGGCGGCGGGCTTCAGGTCCAGCACCAGCACGCCGTCATCGAACGAGAACTGGCCCGTCAGATAGAGCTTCGTGCCGTCTTCGCTGAGCGTGGCGCTGCGGATCTCGCCAAAGCTCAGGCCGTCGCCGAACGGGTCGCCATAGCCCGAGATTTCTCCGACGCGCACGGGCACGCCGTCCGCGCCGCGGCTGTACACGCCGATCCGGTCGGCGCCGATCACGAATACGGCGGAGCCGTCCGGCGACACGACGATCTGCTTGACCTCGCTGGCGGGCAGGGTCGTGGCCAGCGCGGTGAGCCGGCCGTCACTGCCGATGGCAAGGGTGTGCAGGCGATGCTGGTTGTTGTCGAAATCGACCACGTAGAGCGTCTTGCCATCCGGCGAAACCGTCAGCGTCTGCGTGAAGTAGAACTGGTCCGACGCAGCAGGATCCTTGCCCTGCGCCGCCATGACGAATGTCGGGACGCCGCTGGGGTCCAGCGAGAAGACGCTGGCCAGCGTGTCGCCGCCCGACGTGCCCACAAACAGGAAGCGGCCGTCGGCGGACAGCGTCAGCGCGTTGGCGCCGTCAAGTTGCAGGCCGGTGTCGCCGGCGTCGGCGTAGGTGTGGATCAGCGTCAATGTGGTGCCGTCCTGCCGGAAGACCAGCAGATTGTCGCCGGCGGTGGCATACACGAGGCTGCCGGTCGCGAGTACGTCGCGGATCATGCCGTATTCGGTCACGACGTCGGCGCCAAAGGTGCCGTGTGCGGTGAGCGTTCCCGTCGCCGTATCGCGGGAGAACAGCACGACGCCCTGGTTGGCAATCACGTAGAGCGACTTGCCGTCGGCCGAGACACGCAGGTCCGCGGCGCCGGCAAGCGCGCCAAGATCACTGTTGCCGATGGCCTGCACGATGTGGAGCGTGCCGTCCGCGCCGCGCTCAAGCACGTACAGCGTGTTGACCTCAAGGTCGGCCATCGCGTCGATGTTCCATTCCGTCGTGGTGCGCAGCAGGTAGAACTTGCCGTCCACCTCGAAGACATCCAGCACGCCTTTCAGCGCAGTGGACGGCGCGCCGTCGGCAAGCTGGCTGATCAGTTCATTCAGACCCACCGAATCGACGGGCGTGGTCAGAACCGGCGCTTCGAATTGCACGCTCACTTTGGCGACGACGTCCGGTTCGGCGGTGTCCTTGCCGCCGTTATCGGTGCCGCCGCTGTCGCGCACGGCGGTCAGCGTGATGCTGCGCTCGCCCGTCGTCGGGGAAGCAGCATGGTTGGCATAGGCCACGCCGTCGATCAGCGCGGCGGCCTGGTCGCCCGGCATGCCGGCGGCTGGCGTGATCGCGACCGTGGCCACGCCGTTCGCGATGGTGACGGTGTAGGCGTGGCCGGAGGCGGTCGTGCCGTTGCCGGCGACCAGCGCGATGGCCGTGCCGTCCACGGTCAGTGTCTCGTTGGCGCCATCAGCCGCGGGCGACACCGTGAAGGTCAAGCCGGCGATCGTCTGGCCGCTCTCGACGGTCGAGATCGTGGTGCCGTCGAACAGGCCGACGGCCGCGCTGCCGGGGCTGTACGTCGTGTCGGTCGGCGTGGACACGACGACCGGGGCGTCATTGACTTGCGCGACCGTCAACGCCAGCACGACGCTGTCCACGCCGCTAGCGAACTGGTCACGCACCTGCACCTTCAGGCGGATGGTCGCGCCGGGGTCCTTGCTGTCGTGCGTGTAGGTGACCTGCTGCAGCACCGCGTTGGCGGTGGCGGTGCTGACCTGGCCGGTGAAGGCGATGGTGAGGACGCCACCTGCGCTGGTGAAGTCCGCGATCTTGTCGCCGTTCAGGCGGATTTCGGTGCCCACCAGCGTGAGGCCGCCGCCCTCGGCAAACCCGAAGAGGTCGTTGGCATTGGCGCCGTCGTCGCGCACGATGGTGATGGTGGCGCCGTTGTAGTCGCCCGCGCCGTTCTCCAGCGCGTCGTAGTCGGCGTCCCCGAACGTCAGCCCCGCGGCTGGCTTTACCGTCTGGCCCTCGGCGTAGGCGCCGGCAAGCGCCTTCTCGATGTTGATGTGCCCCAGGCCGGGCGAGTTGTAAAAGCCGCCGACATAGATCGACGATCCGTCCGGGGAAATACCGAAGCGGAAGGCGCGATAGTTGCCCGAGGCCCCTTCGTGGGCGATGGTCTTGACCAGCGTGGGCGCGCCGTCGGCGCCGATGCGGTAGACGTTCAGTGCGCCGGTCAGACCGCCGGCATAAAGCGTCTTGCCGTCCGCCGACAGTTCCAGGCCCCACATCTGCGAGCCCACGGACGAAACCTTCGTGACGGTCTTGGCGACCGGATCGAAGTGCAGCGTCAGGATGCCGGTGGTTCCCGTCGACACGTAGATGTAGTCCCCCGACACCGCGATGCTGCGCGCAAAATTGCCGACGTCGCCCGTACGGGTCACGAGTTGCGTGAGGCTGCCGTCCGGATTGGCGGCGTAGATCGTCAGGGTGTTGGCGCCTGCGACGAACACGCGACCCTGCGCGTCGACCTCGATGGCGGACGCGGTGCTGAAGGGCTGGTTGTCGTACACGCCCGACACCGTCAGTTCGCCGTTGGCGCCGATGGCGTAGGCGTACAGCGTGTTGCCGGCGATGCCATACAGATGGCCGTCCTGCGACGTCACGAGCTGCTTGACCTGCACGCTGCCGAGCTGGACGCTCTGGCCGTTGGCCGTCAGCGTTCCATCCGCGTTGACGGTAAAGCCCGTCAGGAAATAGTTGCCGCCATCGGCCTTCTGGCCCACCAGATAGACGTGCTTGCCGTCGGCGGAATACACGGCCGAGGCCGCGCTGAGCAGGCCCTGGATCTCGATGCCGTTGGCGTCGTTGCCGTCGTTCACGGCGCCCTGCACGAAGCGCTGCACCAGCGTCAGTTCACCGGTGTTGGGATTGCGCGTGAAGACGCTGAGCGTGCTGTTGCCCGCGGGCGACACCGGATGGCTGTTCGTGCCGTTGCCCAGCACGATGACGGTGTAGCCGTCGTCCGATACCTGGACGCTGTAGACGTACTGGTCGTAACCGTTGATCCGGCCGTCCGAGGTGTAGCTCAGATCGCTGCCGTCGACATCGAATGCGGGCGCGCTGTTGGCGGCTTCGGCGGCCGAGACCACGCGCAGCGTCATCTTGTGGTCGGCGGTCAGGCCGTCCTTGTCCGTGACGCGCACGGTCAGAACGTAATCGCCCGGCGCGGCGGGCGTACCGCTCAGCGTGCGCGTGGCTGCGTCGAACACCAGGCCGGCCGGCAGCGTTTCGACGATGCTCCATGCCAGCGTGTCGCCGTAGCGGCTGTCCATGTCCGAGAACATGTCGGCGCGCAGCGTTGCGCTGAAACCGCCCTGTCCTACGGTGGCCTGCCCGAATGACGCCGGTGCGCTGCCGTTCACCACCGGCGCGCGGTTGTCGATCTGGGCCACTTCCAGGTTCAGGTTCAGCGTCACACTGGCGCCGTAGGCATCGGTGACGGTGATGCTGATGGGATAGGTGCCGGCAACGAGGGCGGTGCCGGACAGGGTGCGGGTCTCGGGATCGAAGCTGATCCCGGCGGGCAACCCCGTCACGCGCCAGGTCAGCCGGTCGCCGTCCGCGTCGTTGAAGAGATTCTCCGGCAGGACGAGCTGGTAGTCCTTTTCCGTGGTGATCGTTTCGGGCGTGTAGCCGGTGGCAACCCCGGTATCTATCTGCGGTCCCGTGTTGGTGCGCAACGTGATTGTCAGGGCATCGCTGTTCAGCGCGCCGTCACTGGCCTGCACGGTCAGCGTGATGAACGTGCCCGCCGCCACGGCCGAATTGCCGTAGCTGACCTGTTGCAGCACCTGGTTCGCCACGGCGGTCGTGACATCGCCGGTGAAGCGGACCGTCAGGGTGTCGCCATTGACGATGTAGGTCGCGATCTGGTCGCTACCGCGCGAAATGACGCCGTTCGCCAGCGTCAGTCCGTTGCCGCCCTCGAAGCCGAAGACGCCGTCCGCCACGGATGCCTTGATGGTCACGCTGGCGCCGCTGTAGTTGCCGGCGCCGCCATCCAGCAGGTCGTAATTGCGGTCGGACAGGGTGACGCGGTCACCCAAAACGGTGTCCTGGCCCAGCGTCAGCGATTGGAGCGTCGTGTAGCGGGTAAGGCCGTTGCCGGCCACCACCAGCGACATGCCGTCCTTGGACAGAGAGAGGTCCGCGCCATTGGTCTTGCCCGCGGCGTTGCCGACGAGCGTCAGGCCGCCATCGCTGGAAACGGCGTAGACGCTGACGGTGCCGCCGGTGGTGGCGGCATACAGCAGCGTGCCGTCCGCGTTCAGCGCGAGGCTGCCGATGTTGTCGCTGGCGACCGTGCCCACGCGCGTCAGCAGGTTGTCGGCCCCCAGCCTGAAGACGGAGATGTTCTTCGCGCCCGGTTCGCCCACAAACAGCAGCTTGCCGTCCGCGGACATGGTGATGGCGTAGTCGACGGCGTCCTGGCCGGTCTTGTCCAGCAGCAGGCTGTCGACAAGCGTCAGCATCCCGTCCGCGCCGCGCTCATAGATCTTGAGCGTGTGATTGCCGTTGATGAGCGCGCCGCTGTGAATGAGGGTGACGTAGTTGCCGGCCGTGGCCAGGTTGGCGTGGCGCACGGCGTCCAGACGCTGGATCTGCGTCAGCGCGCCGGTATCGGTGTCGCGGCTGTAGACCCGCGCCTCGCGCCCGAAGTTGTTGGAGGCATCCACGTAGACCTGCTTGCCGTCGTCCGAGATCGCCAAGCCGCCGGTGGATCCCGCGCCAACGGATAGCGTGGCGGCATGGCTCAACTTGCCGGCCGAATCGACGTTGAACTGGATCAGGTTGCCGTTGCTGGAGATGGTGTAGACGGACTTTCCGTCCCCGCTCACGATCAGGTGATTGACGGTGCCCAGATCCGCCACGGTCAGCGTCTGGGCGTGGCTGAGCAGGCCCGAGGCCGCGTCCACCGCAAAGATGGACAGGGTGTTGCCGCTGCCCGCCGCATAGACGAACTTGCCGTCGGCGGAATAGGCGACCTCGGTGGCGCCGGCCAGGCTGCCCGCGCCGAAGTGATCCGCCTCCTGCAGCAGATCGCCCGTCAGCGCGGGTGCGACGTTGATGCGGCTGTCGATGTCGATGGTCGCCGTGATGGCGGACAGGTCCGTCGTCTGGCCGCCGGCGTCCGACAGGCTTTTCAGTGTGACCGATACCTTGCCGCCGTCCACCGACTTGTCCAGGATCTGGAAGGACATGCCGTCGATCAGCGCCTTGACGCTGGCTGGCTCGGGTTTGAACGCATCGAGCTGCAAGGTGATCGTGGTGATGTTGCCGTTCACGGCAACGGCGTAGACGTAGCCGTCGCCATCGGCGCGGGTCGTGCCGCCACCGCCTTCCAGGGCGATGGTCTTGCCGTCGATCACCAGCGCCTGGTTGGCGCCGCTGCGATCCACGGTGACGACCAGTTCGGTCAGGTCGTCGGCGCCGCTCGTCTGCGCATGGACCTCGACGCCGCTGAACAGGTCGACCGGCGCAAAGCTGTCGGTGCTGTCGGTGACGACCACGGACGCTTGCGCGGGCGTGGCTTCCACGCCCGGGGCCGTGTCGGTCGGCGGCACGGCTTGCGCGGCCACGTCCACGGCCGTGGTGACGGCGGCGGCGTCCAGCAGGAAGCGGGGTTCCAGGGCCAGTGCCTGGCGGCGGAGCGTGGGGATTCGGCGGGAAGTCATGGCAGTCCTGGAACGAATGAGAGTGATGCGTGGATAGGCTTATTCGACGAGCGTGGTCAGCGCCGCGAGCTGGCGCAGTTCGTCGACGATGTCGTCGAGCCGGCTCTGGATGCGGCCTTCTGAGACCACGAAGTCCCGGCCGGACAGGTAGATCTGGTCCGCGCCCTTTTCGGCGCAGACGGCCAGACCCGGGCCGGCAATGCGCCGGAATTCCGATGCGCTGCGGATCTGGCCGTCTTCGTCGGTGGCCTCGTCGCTGCCGGTGACGATCAGGTAGAACTTCAGGTCCCGGGCCCGGAAGCTGCTGCACAGGCGGGAAAAGCGCTCGGTCACGACGCTGGCCTCGCCGCCGCCGGTGTCTGCATCGCCATCGATCTTCTGGCCCACGTAGGCGTTGTAGGCATCGGTGTCGAACCAGCGCTGGCCCGTGGAATTGACGAGAAACACGATGGCCTTGACGCGATCGCCCGTGCCGTCGTCGAAGTCCCGGGGAAGATCGTCGTCCAGTCCCCAGCCGGACCCGCCACGAAAGGCGGGCGCCAACGCCATGGCGGCCCAGCCCATCGCGATGGCGTGGTTGGTGTTGAAGCGCGTGCTCATCTGGTCGAGCCGGTCGCCGATCTTGGTGAGGTCGCGGGTCAGCGGCAGCAGAGCGGCGTGGGGGCAGCCGCGGTCGGCGACCATCCAGCGCGTGTCGTTCACGCCGGTGGCCTGGCCGAAGAACGGGTTGGGACCGATCCAGCGGATGGGCGTCGCGCCCGGGCTGCCGTTCTCGGGCAGGTCGTGGCGGTAGTACACGCCAAATTGTCCGGCGGGCGGATCGGTCCAGAAGTAGTTGTCGCCGCGGTTCAGGCCGCGGTACATGCACAACAGGTTGGCGCGGCGGTCGGGGATGCGCCGGTCGGCAAGGCCTGCGTAACCTGAGCGGAACAGCGAGGTGAGTTCGACGGGATTGAGCGCGCCCGGCTTGCTCCAGAGGCGGATGCGGTTCGATTGCTCGGGGTCGTAGATGTTGACCGACTGGCTATACGGCACCAGCGCGAGCCAGGCGCTTTCGGCGTCTTCCAGCAGACGCGAGGCAAACGACTTTCCCAGCCGGCGCAGCGCGGCCAGGTTGGCGGCGTCCTCGCCCAGGGTGTTGGGCAGGGCCAGCGCCACTTCCAGCGAGCGCTGGCGCGAGACAGCGGCGGACGCGACCGTGACCGGCTGGTCCGGTGTTTTGGACAGCATGCTTGCGGCCTCGAACGTCGCGGTGACGCGCGTGCCGGGCATGTCGTTCTTCGTGATGGTCTCGGCCCTGACGGACAGCGCCCGGCGCAGCTGCGCGCGGTCCATGCCCAGGTTGACCGCCACATAGCGTTCGGCGATGTCCTGGATGTCGGCGTCGCGGGACTTGGCATAGGCCGCCGCCGAGGCGAGCGCCGCTGCGTCGGTGGCGCGCTTGAGCTGCGCGGCATCGGCGGTCATGCGCGTGCCGTCGGACGCGTAGGCGGCCAGGGCGGCGACCGCGCCGATCAGCAGCAGCAGGAATACGGCGGACGCGCCGCGTTGGCGGGCCAGCGAGATAACGCGGTCGGGACGTTGCTTCATGGTTGGGCGTAGGCCAGGCCGGACGCAACGCTCTCGGCGCGCAGCGTTTCATCCAGCGTGATGGTTCGGGAGGTGGCGCGAAAGACCGCGGCCGTTTGCAGCAGTTCGGGAAGCGGCATGCCGGCCCACAGCGAGATATCGGCGGTACCGCGGCAGGCCTTGACCACGATCATCGACATGGTGCTGTTGTCGACGTTGCTCCCGCCCGTGTCGGGCCGGTCCTGCGGCAGCACGCCGGTGTATTGGCCGCCGGAGGCCGGTGCGTCGCACAGGCCGTCCGCGCCGCCGCGCTGCAGCGCCCAGGCGATGCGGCCGGACTCCAGCACGTTCAGGATGATGAGCTGCTGCATGTCCTCGTGGCCTTGCATGGCGATCCGCGCCAGCGCGTCGACGCCGCCGGCCGTCAGCGCGGGCTGCGCCGCGATGTTCAGCGCCATGGCGCCCGCGGCGTTTTCCACGCGGATGCGTTCGCTATGGATGCGCTGCATGTCGGCGCCGATCATGCCCACGCCCAGCAGGATGGGCAGGGCCAGCGCCGCCTCCACGGCCAGCGCGCCGCGCTGGCGCCGGCGCGGCGCCAAGGCGCGTTGGAATGGACGCGGCGCGGCGGTCACGGCTGCGACCCTTCGGCGCGTTGCGGCAGGTAGGCCAGCACCTGCTGATAGCGGTAGCGGAATGCGCCGCTGTCCACGCCCAGGAGGCGCGGCAGCGGCGTGATGAAGTCCTTGCGCACGTCGACCTCGATGCGCCAGGCGGGCACGTTGGTCAAGGTCGCGGCGGGTGCCTCGGTCTCGTCCTCGGCGCCGCCGCCCAGGGCGTCCAGCGACGCAAAGCGCTCGACTTCGACGGTGGCGATGTTCTCGTCGTCCAGGTAGTTGTGCGAGGCGGCCACCATGCGCGCGCGCACCAGCGATTCGATGGCGCCGCCGTCCTGCAGCCCCGCCGCGCCGTCCTGGCGGAACTGCTGCACCGCGCGTTCCAGCGCGCTGGCGCCCATGTTGATGGTCAGGCCGATGTTGGCCAGCTCCATGAACATCATCGCCGCGGCGATCACGACGGGCAGCACGTAGGCGGCCTCGACCGACAGCGAACCGTGTTGGCCGCGCAGGAACCGGCGCGCGCGGAGCGTGTGGTCAGCCATTGCCGTTCGCCTCTTTTTCGCGCAGTTGCAGCACGTGGCGGCTGGCGGCCAACAGTTCGCTGGCCACCGGCGCACCGTCGCGGATGCGTTGGCGCCGCTGCGCGAAGTCGGTCAGCGCCTGCGGCACCAGCGCGGGCGCCATGATGCCTTCCAGCGTCTTGCGGGCCGCGCCGTCGTCGCCTTGCAGGACCTGCGCGAAGGCGAGATTGAGCTTGAGCGTCGGAAGCTGGACGGCGTCGGCCTGCGACAGGAGCCGGATGGCTTCCTGGGCGTCGCCGCTGGCCAGGTGCGACAGCGCCAGGTTATTCAGGACGCGAAAGTCCGAGGGATCCAGCTCCCAGGCTTGCGCAAGGAGCTTGCGGGCCTGCGCGTGGTCGCCGCTTGCGTCCAGCAGCACGCCTTTGGCGTTCAGCGCGGCCACGTTATTGGGGTCGGCCGCCAGGGTGCAATCGAAGTCCTGCATCGCGGCGTCGCGCTGGCCCAGCGCCATGCGGGCGCGGCCCAGCCCGTTGCACAGCGTGACCGTCGCGGCCGGCGTAAGCGTCGTGCTGGATTCGTTCAGGGCGCGGCGCGCGCGGCCAAAGAGCGCCAGATTGTCGCGTGGCGCCTGGGTGGGCGCGGCCACGCTGGCGTACTCCAGAAGTTCCAGCGGCTTCAGGCTGCCCCGTTGTTCCAGCTGCGCGTAGACGCCGGCCGCGCCTTCGTAGCGGCCCTGGTCGCGCAAGAGGCGAGCCAGCTTCAGGCCCTCTGCCGCCGGGTCGCCGTTGCTGGCCAGCGGACGCGGCGACGCGTTGCCGCCGCTGGATTGGGTCAGCAGGTTGCGGCTGCTGGGCGCGGCGGCCGGGTCTGTCTTGGTGAATGTGCTGCATGCGCTCAGCATGACGGCCAGCAGCAGCACGCCGCCGGCGCGGCCAAGGCGCACGGCGGGCAGCGGAAACAGGGGATGGGTTGCGATCATTGCATCAGGGTCCGGATAACGCGCATGAGCGCGGGCGTGGCGACGATGGCGACCACCGGCGGCAGGATGAGGGTCATGAGGGGCACGCTGAGCTGCGCGGGCAGCTTGCCGGCCTTCTCTTCCAGTTCAAGGATCAGGCGGCTGCGGCTTTCTTCGGCAATCGTGCGCAGCGCCTGCGCGAGCGGCGTGCCATAGCGTTCGGC
The DNA here is from genome assembly GCA_023432075.1 of Pseudomonadota bacterium. Classification (GTDB taxonomy): domain Bacteria; phylum Pseudomonadota; class Gammaproteobacteria; order Burkholderiales; family Burkholderiaceae_B; genus Achromobacter. Next base: position 17,048 of record JAEYVD010000735.1, read on the forward strand.
CTGCACCAGCGAACTCACCATGCTTTCGATGGTCGGCACGCGGGTGCGGTCGGCCAGGTGGCGCAGCGCGGCGGCACGGTCGGGCAGCAGTTGCAACTCGGCGCTGGTAAAGGCCAGTTCGTCTGCCATGGCGGGCGCGCTGAACGCCAGCTCGCGCGACACCACTTTCAGGATGCGCGGAAACGGCAGGCCGGCCTCGGCGCAGATCACCATCAGGTCCAGCGCGTCGGGCATGCTGCGGGCCAGCGCTTCGTGACGCCGGCCGGCGCGCAGCTTGACCAGCATCTCGGGCAAGGTCGTGCCGACAAAGAGCGAGATCAGGCCCACCGCCAGCCCCGACAAGCCAAAGCGCGTCTGCGGGCTGGTCAGCAGCCACAGCGCCAGCGCGCACAGCACCACGCCGCTGCCGTACTTGGCGGCCATGAACAGGCCGGTGGCTTCGGCGCGGCGCCAGCCAGCCTGCGCCAGCAGCCGTTCCGTGGCCAGGCGGTCCTGTCCGGTGCCCGCCAGCTTCATGCCGAAGGCGGCAAGGCGCTGGGCCGCGGGCGGCAGCGGGGAACTGGCGTCCAGCGCGATCGATATCGTGCGATCGGCGGCGGCTCGGCCGCGGCGGCCGAGCCGCTCGTGCAGGGGATTGCGGCGCGACTCGGCACGTGCGAGCCAGACGGCCAGGACGAGGGCGGCGATGAAGGCCAGGAGCAGCAGGGGCGCCAGGGGGTCGGAAAGCAGGGTCATGGCAGCTAGGTCGCGGGGCAGGTCAGCGGATCCGCTTGACCATCAGGTGGGTGATGAACAGGCCGAGCCCAACGCTGGCGGCCGCGTAGATCATCACCTTGACCCCCGCCGCGTCGTTGAACATGAAGCGAAAGTCGTCCGGCGAGTTCAGGTACATGTAGAGCAGCACGCCGGGCACCAGCAGCGCCACGATCTTGGCCGAGGCACGGGCTTCGGACGTCTTGGCCTGCACCTTCATGCCCAGCTCGGCGCGCGCGCGCAGCGTGGCGGACAGGCGCTCCAGCGTGTCGCCAAGCCGCCCGCCAGACTCCTGGCTGATGATGAGGATGACGGCAAAGAACCGGTATTCCGGCAGCGGCACGCGCTGCGCGGACGATTGCATGGCCTGCTTGAGCGGCACGCCGAGCTTGAGCCAGTTCTCTATCTCGCGCAGTTCGGGCGCCAGCGGACCATGCAGGTGATCGGCGGCGATGCCGAACGCACTTTGCAGCGGCACGCCGGAGCGGCAGATGCGGGTGATGCCGTCGATGGCTTCGGGCAGGCTGCGCGCCAGCGCGGCCAGGTGCTTGGCCATGGCCTGTTGATAAAGCATGGTGCAGAGCGCCGCCCACAGCACGGGCGCGGCGAGCAGCGCCAGGACGAACGGCGTGCCCGTCATGCGCACCAGCGCCAGCGCCCCGACCAGCGCGGCGGCGGCAGAGACGAGGATGCGCTGGCGCAGCGTGGGCAGCCAGCCCAGCGCGCGCAGGCCGTCGCGCAAGCGGGCCAGGCGCTGGCC
>JAEYVD010000737.1 GCA_023432075.1 Pseudomonadota bacterium
GCAGGCTGCACGGTGTCGCACAGGGCATCCAATTCCCGCGTGACCTCGTGCCAGGACCAGCGGATCAGATCCACCGCCACCCGTTCGTCACACGTGAAGCCGCCGCCGCTGGCGGCTTCCTGCACCACGGCGTCCAGCTGAGCGAATTGCTGGCTGGTGCAGCACAGGGGCGCGTTGGCGCCTCGTTCTCGAATGGCGCGCGCCAGGCCGTCGATCTGCCGTTGCGCTGCCTGCGCCACCGCGTGCAAGGCGGGGCCCAGACGGCGGCAGACGTTTTCCGTGACCTCCATGCCGCCCACGCGTTCCATCAGCGGCACGGTCAGCCATAGCTCCTCGATCCGCTCCTGCAGGCGCTGGGCCTGCGTGTCGCGGCCCACGAAGTCGATGGGCAGCGATCGCGACTGGCGTGCCATGTCGATCGCGCGCCAACGCGTGCGTTCAAGCGCGGGCTTGTCGCGCGGCCGGGGCCGGGCGCGGCCTTCGTTCAGCGCGGCGGCCCATTCAACCAGCAATTCCCCGTAAAGCTGCAACGAGGCGGCAAGGTTGTAGCGCATGCTGTGACGGGCCGATAGCGGCAGCACCGCAAAGGCGGCCAGGATTCCGGCGGCCGATCCCACGACGATCGCAAGCGTCTTGTTGACGGCGCCTGCGACGAGGTCGGCGTCCGGGGTCACGGTCAGGATGGTCGCCGTGACGAGACTGTAGTTCAAGGAGGGCCAGCGTAACGTCAGGCAAGCGGCGGCGCCTACACCGACCACGATGCTCCATGGCGCCGGCAGGCCGGTGACGGCGGCAAGTGGCACGAGGGCAATGCCAAGCGCCACCCCGATCATTGCGCCCAGGATGCGAGCGGCCGCTTCGCCGACCGTGCCCTCCACCGTGGCCCTCACCACAAATAGCGCCGAAAAGGCGCCCCATGCCAGATCCGGCATCTGTTGCCACCTCATCCAGCCATAGGCCAGCAGCACGGCGGTAATGGTTTGCAGGGGAAGGCGGACGTTGTCCTGTCCGATCGCGTCTCGATAAGCGGCGGCGCGTTTGAGAAATTGGGCGTAAAGCGGGGGCATTGTTTGAATCAGGGGGGCCGGATGGGCGAAGAGTTCGCGCGTGCGGTCTCTTGGTCCGAGCCGCGCGGGAACGCTCAGGACTCAGGCTTCTCGGGGCGTCCGTACGGATCCCTGCCTCCGGGCGCCTGGGATCCGTCGGCGGGATCCCCCAAGTTGGTGTCGGGATCCTGATGGAGCCTCAGCCGAGGTTGTGATACTTGCGCCCAATTTCCATCGTGGCGCGATAGAAGCCCTCTTTGCTGCCGCAGTCGTAGCGCACGCCCTCGTATTCGAAGCCGAAGACGTTACGGGCCTTGAGCAGGGCGGCGATACCGTCGGTCAACTGGATTTCGCCGCCCACGCCGGCCTGGGTGCTCTCGAGCAGCGCGAAGATTTCGGGCTCCAGGATGTAGCGCCCCACGACTGCCAGATCGGTCGGCGCGTCCTCGGGCCTGGGCTTTTCCACGATGCCGGTCAGGCTCATGACGCTGTGCGCCTTGCGGCTGCCGGACACAATGCCGTACTGGTGGGTGTTGGTTTTGGGCACCTGCTGGATCGCCAGCACGCTGCCCTCGAATTCCCGGGCCACCTTCATCATTTCGCCGATGACGGGGGCGTCCGCGTCTATCATGTCGTCCGCCAGCAGCACGGCAAACGGTTCGTTGCCTACAATGGTCGCCGCGCAGAGCACCGCGTGGCCCAGCCCCAGGGCGGCCGGCTGGCGGGTATACACGCATTTGACGTTGTCCGGAATGACATTGCGGACGGTTTCCAGCAGGGCGTTCTTGTTTTTCGCTTCCAGGTCGTATTCCAGTTCTGGCACGCGGTCGAAATGATCCTCGATGGCGCGCTTGTTTCGGCCGGTGACGAAAATCAGTTCCGTGATGCCGGCGGCGACCGCTTCCTCGACTGCATACTGGATCAGCGGCCGGTCGACGATGGGAAGCATCTCCTTGGGCATGGCCTTGGTGGCGGGAAGAAACCGCGTGCCGAGGCCCGCGACGGGAAATACCGCTTTACGAATGGGTTGCATTGCTAAGGCCCTCTATGCCCGGACGGCGCCAGGAACGGGCCGCCTACTGAATGCCGTTACAGCAAATTTTGTGCCCGTCGGGCGGGCGCTGTAACAGAATTTTCGGGACGGCACGCCGTTTGCTGATGAGGCTTGAGCATGAATAGATACGCAGGTGGGGACATTGCATGACTTCTTTACCGGATTTTCCGTCCGAGGATCGCTATCGTCTGCTGGTAGGGGCAGTGAGGGATTACGCCATCTACCTTCTGGACGCCAACGGACGCGTCAGCAGCTGGAATCCTGGCGCGGAGCGTTTCAAGGGCTATAGCGCGGACGAGATCATCGGGCAGCACTTCTCCGTTTTTTACACACCGGAGGACCAGAATGCCGGTGTCCCGGGTCGCGCGCTGGAGACGGCTCGGCGCGAAGGGCGCTTTGAAGCCGAGGGCTGGCGCGTTCGCAAGGACGGCAGCACCTTCTGGTGCAGCGTGGTGATCGACCCGGTCGTTGACGACCGGGGCGAGCTGGTCGGTTTCGCCAAGATCACGCGCGACATCACCGAGCAGAAGGAGCGGCACGAGCAGCTGCAGGAAGCCCGCGATTCGATGCACCATGCCCAGCGCAATGAAGCCATTGGCCGTTTGACGGGCGGCGTGGCGCACGACTTCAATA
>JAEYVD010000851.1 GCA_023432075.1 Pseudomonadota bacterium
ATGGCGAGCCGCGCACGCCCGGCGACCTGCAACGCCACCGCTGCATCGTCGTGCGCGAGAACGACGTGGCCTACGGCACCTGGCGGCTGGAATCGGGCGCCCGCGCGGAAACCGTGAAGGTGCGCGGACCGGTCAGCTCGAACGACGGCCAGAGCGCATTGGAGTGGGCGCTGGACGGCCACGGCATCGTCATGCGCTCCGAATGGGAAACCGCGGCGCACCTGCGCGAAGGCCGGCTGCGCGAGGTCCTGACGGACTGGCGCACCCCGCCCGCCGACATTCACGCCCTGTATCCGGAACGGCTGAACCTGCCGGCCAAGACGCTGGCCTTCGTCGACTTCCTGTCGCGACGCTTTGCGCGACGCGTGCGCGCGCCGGGCTCGGACGCCGCGGTGTGGTGAGCGCTCAGATCTCGTCGATGGGCGTGCGGGCGGCAGCGCCCGCGGGCGCGCTGTCCGCGTCGATGGCGTAGCGGTCGCGCGTGCGCACATAGAAGCTGGCGCCAAACCGCCCCACCGGAAAGTAGTCCTGCAGCCGCACGCGCCACGTTTCCGTGTCGATCAGCCCGTCGCGCGCATGCAGCCAGCGGACCTGGCCGATGAAGATCTGGCGGCTGGCCGTCTCCAGGGTTTCAAAGAGCGTGCATTCGAACGCGACAGGCGCCTCTACGATGCGCGGCGGCGCCACGCGGTGGCTGGGCGCGGCGTCCAGGCCCGCATGCGCCAGTTCGCTGACATCGGACGGAAGGCGGTCGCCGCAGCGGTGCATCTTTTCCGCCATGGCCTCGTCGGTCAGGTGGACCACGAATTCCTTGTCCCGCGCAATGTTGACCGCCGTGTCCTTCAGGCCGCCGTCTTCCAGGCGGTTGATGCTGACCATCACGATGGGCGGGTCCTCGCCCAGCATGTTGAACATGCTGAACGGCGCGGCGTTGACCACGCCGGTCTCGGACAGCGTGGTGATCAGCGCGATCGGCCGGGGCACGATCAGGCTGGCCATCAGCTTGTAGCGCTGGTATTCGGTGATAGCGTCGAAGTCGATTTCCATATCAGGCCAGTCCCAGCATCTGGGCAAGGGTTTGCGCGGGCTGCGGGCGCTCCAGGCTGATGCGCCGCTCCAGGTCCGCAAGGTGGTTGTCGTTGATCCGCACGGCGTCGGCCACGTCGCCGCGCTCCAGCATGTCCACGATCAGCACGTGCTCGCCGTGTTCGCAGGCGGCGTTACCCGGCGGCTCGTACAGCGCCACAATGAGCGAACAGCGCGACACCAGCTCGGCCAGGTAGCCGTGCAGGATGGTGTTGCCGGACAGTTCGCCCAGGCGGACGTGAAAGGCGCTGGCCTGCCGCGCCCAGGCCGGTTGCCCGGCGCGATGCAGCAGCGCGTGCTCGTCGCGCAGTTGCCGGCGCAGCGAGGCGTAGTCGGCGCGCGTGGCGCGGGCCGCGGCCAGCGGCAGCAGCGCGGCTTCCAGCGCGCGGCGCGCCTGGAAGATCTGACGGGTGTCTTCAGGCGTGGGTTCGGCCACCACCGCGCCGCGGTTGTGATGCAGGTCCACCACATGCTCGTGCGCCAGCCGCTGCAACGCCTTGCGGGCCACCGACCGCGACACGCCGAACAGTTCGCAGATCGCGGCTTCGGGCAGCTTGGTGCCGGGCGTGAGCCGCTGGCTCATCACGCTTTCGTAGACCGCTTCGCAGATGCGGCGCTCCATGTCGGCGTCGGGCAGGACGTCATCGTCCGCGGCGGGCTTGGCGGACTTGGACCGCGCGGAGGCGGGACTGCGGGGTTTGGCGGCGCTTTTGGTGGACATGCGGGACTCGATTCAACAAGGGAAACACATCAAGGTGGCGGGACAGCGCCTAGTCGATCACGCCCGGCGGCAGGCTGTCCACGTGCCGGCAGATCTCGCCCGGCGTGGTGAACCAGATCTCGCCCCGGTCGCGGGCGGCGGCCAGCGGCGCCAGCGCGCGCCGCAGGTGACGCAGCCGGTACGGCTGGCCGACGATGTACGGATGCAGCGCGATCCCCATGACCAGCGGCTGGCGGACCGCCTGCGCGCGCATTTCCTCGAACTGGTCAAGGATCATATCGGCAAAATCGCGCGCGTCCATCTTGCGTCCCATGATCATCGGAATGTCGTTGAGTTCCTGCGGATACGGAATCGCCCACAGATCGCCCGCGCGGGTGCGCATGCGCATCGGCTGGTCGTCATGGCACCAGTTCAGCGTGTACCGGTAGCCCGCCTCGGCCAGCAAGTCGGGCGTCGCGTGGCTCTCGGAGATCCAGGGCGACAGCCAGCCGGCCGGCTCGCTGCCCGCATGGCGCAGGATGCGGTCGCGGCAATGCGCAAGCAGCGCGCGCTCCTCGGCTTCGGGCAGCCCGCCCTGCCGGTGCGCGTTGCTGTATCCGTGGCCGATCAACTCGTCGCCGCGCGCAAGAAACGCATCCACCAGTTCCGGACAGTGCTCGTACAGCGCGGTATTGATCAGCACCCCCGCGGGCAGGCGCAGTTCGTCGAACAGGTCCAGGCAGCGCCAGGCCCCCACACGGTTGCCGTATTCGCGCCAGGCGTAGTTCAGGACGTCTGGGTGCGGCGACGGCGGACCCAGCTCGGCGCCCAGCCCCTCTCCGAAGGCGAAGTGCTCGATGTTGAACCCCAGGTACACGGCCAGGCGCGCGCCATTGGGCCACGAATAGTCGGCGCGGCCGGCGATGCCGCGATACGGAAACCGGCCGTGGCAGGCCAGGGGTTGCGGCGTCCACGGGGACTGATCGTCGCGCCCCGGTTTAGTGCTTTGAAGCGAGGATGGATTCATTTTGGTGCAAATCCTGAAGCATGATTGTGAACAAAATCGCTGCGGTTTTGGCGACAAAATCCCGGCATCGGTGTGCACAACCCCGTCTGCGCCGCCCGCGCCCTGCGGCGGCGGGGCGAAGTCGGCATACGGCAGGCGGCGCGGAACGGGTGGCATGGATCTTGCATGAGGGAACGAAGCAGCACTTAACCCCATGCAAGATTCGTTCCACTTTTTCAGGAGTGTCCCGATGACCCCGACCCGTCGTTCCTTCATGCGCCGCGCGACCGCCGCCGCCCTTTTCGCCGCGGGCCTGGCCACGCAGCCGGCGCTGGCCGCGGATCCGATCAAGATCGGCCTGATCACCGCGCTGTCCGGGGAGTCGGCGCGCGCGGGCGAAGCGCTCACGCGCGGCATGACGGTCGCCATCGACGAGATCAACGCGCGCGGCGGCCTTCTGGGCGGACGCCAGGTCGTGCTGGTGCGCCGCGACGACGAAGGCAATCCCGCCAAGGGCATGGCCGCCGCGCGCGAGCTGATCTACAAGGAAAAGGTTGCCGTGCTGTTTGGCGGCCTGGACACGCCGGTCTCCATGGCGATCGTGCCCATCGTGAACCAGGAGAAGGTGCCGTTCATGGGCCCGTGGGCCGCCGGCACGGCCATCACGCAGAACAAGGGCAACCCCAACTTCGTGTTCCGCGTGTCCGCGATGGACGAGATCGTCGACAGCGCGATGGTGCAGTACGCGCAAAAGACCTTCCAGAGCGCCAAGCCCGGCATGATCCTGGTGAACAACCCGTGGGGCGAATCCAACGAAAAAGGCTTGAACGCCGCGCTGGCCGCGGCCAAGGTCACGCCCGCCGGCGTCGAGAAATTCCAGCCCAATGACCTGGACATCGTGCCGCAACTGAGCCGCTTGAAGGCCGCGGGCGCCGACACCCTGTTCCTCGTGGGCAACGTGGGCCCGTCGGCGCAGGTGGTGAAGTCGCTGGACCGCATGGGCTGGAAGGTGCCGGTCGTCTCGCACTGGGGGCCTGCCGGCGGCCGCTTCACGGAGCTGGCCGGTCCCAATGCCAAGAACGTGCACTTCGTGCAGACCTACAGCTTCTTCGGCAAGCAGGGGCCGGTGGGCGACAAGGTGATGCAGGCGCTCAAGGCCAAGTATTCCGACATCAAGGGACCGCAGGACATCACGCCCGCCGTGGGCGTGGCCAACGCCTACGACGGCATGCAGCTGGCCGCGCTGGCCATCACGCAGGCCGGTTCCACCGACGGCGACGCGGTGCGCCAGGGCTTCTACAAGATCGGCAAGTACGAAGGCCTGATCAAGACGTACGAGCAGCCCTTCACGCCGGCCACGCACGACGCGCTGCGCCAGGACGACTACGTCTGGACGCACTTCATCGACAACCGCATCCTGCCCGTCAAGGGCACGCAGTAACGCGGCCGGACCACGCGGGAGACGCGCATGTTGTTGATGTCCGCCATCGTCAGCGGCCTGGGCCTGGGAAGCATGTACGGCCTGATGGCCCTGGGCTTTTACCTGACCTACGCCGTGTCCGGCACGGTGAATTTCGCCCAGGGCAGCTCCATGATGCTGGGCGCCGTGCTGACCTACACGTTCGCCCAGACGCTGGGCTGGCCGCTGGCCATCGCGCTGGTGTTCGCGCTGGCGCTGTGCGCGCTCTACGGCCTGGTCGTGGAACGCCTGGCGGTCAGGCCGTTTGCCAGCCGCGGCTCGAACGCGTGGCTCATGTCCACCGTGGCGCTGGGCATCGTGCTGGACAACGTGGTCATGTTCACGTTCGGCAAAGAGCCGCGCAGCCTGCCCTCGCCGCTGGCGCAAGCGCCGCTTGAGATCGGCGGACTGGGGCTGGGCATCTACCCGCTGCAACTGCTGATTCCGGTGGTCGGACTGGCGCTGGCGGCGGCGCTGCACACCTTGTCGCGCCGCACCCGCTGGGGCGTGGCGCTGCTTGCCGTGGTGCAGAACCCGAACGCCGCGCGGCTCATGGGCATCCCCGTGCGCCACGCCATCATGGCGGCCTTCGCGGTGTCCACGCTGTTTGCGGGCGTGGCCGGCGCGCTGGTCGCGCCGCTCTTTAACGTGACGGCGGACATGGGCACCCTGTTCGGCCTGAAGGCCTACGTGGTCGCCATCCTGGGCGGCATCACCAGCGCGTGGGGCGTGATGATCGCGGGCCTCCTGTTCGGCGTGGTCGAAGCGCTGATCACCGTGGCGCTGGGGTCGGGGTACACGCAGATCATCAGCTTCACGCTGGTGATCGTCATGTTGGCCGTGCTGCCCAATGGCCTGTTCGGGCGCGCCGATGTGAGGAAGGTCTGATGAATACGCAATCCGCAATGCGTTGGCTGCCGCCGGCGCTGTACGCCCTGCTGGCGGCGGTGGCGCTGATGCTGGCGGCCACCGTGAACGGCTATTACGTCTTCGTGCTGGGCAACGTGGCGCTGCTGGCGCTGGCCGGCATCGGCCTGAACGTGCTGCTGGGCCTGACCGGCCAGATGTCGTTCGGCCACGCGGGCTTTTACGCGATCGGCGCCTACACGGTCGCCATCCTGACCGGCCAGGCCGGGTGGAGCTTCTGGCTGGCGTGGCCGGCCGCCGCGCTGGTGTGCGCCGCCTTCGGCCTGCTGCTCGCGGTGCCGGCGCTGCGCGTGAAAGGCCCCTACCTGGCGATGATCACGATTGCCTTCGGCTTCATCGTGGAGCACGCGCTGATCGAGGGCGGCGCCCTCACCGGCGGTCAGAACGGGCTGATGGGCATCGTGCAGCCCGCCATCGGCAGCCTGGGCGGCGACCGCGGCGTGGCCATGCTGGCCATCGTGGCGGTGTTTGCCGCGCTGATCGGCTACGCGCTGCTGTCGCGCGGCACGTGGGGCGCGGCGATGCGCGCGGTCAAGGACAGCGAGACGGCCAGCGAATCGATCGGCATCAATCCGCTGGCGGTCAAGGCGGCGGCCTTCATGGTGTCGGCCGCCGTGGTCGGGCTGGCGGGCGGCCTGTATGCGCCGCTGACCGGCATGATCACGCCGCACAACTTCAATTTCATGCAGTCCATCCTGTTCGTGCTGGCGGTGACGATCGGCGGCGCGGGCTCACTGGCTGGACCGCTGCTCGGCGCGGTGGTGGTGGGCCTGCTGCCGGAAATGCTGTCCAGCCTGGAGGAATACCGCCTGCTGTTCTTCGGCGCCTTCCTGCTGGTGGTGCTGTGGGCCGCGCCGGAAGGCGCCGCCGGACTGCTGGCACGCTGGCGCCGGCGCGCGCAGACGCAGGGTCTGGCGCCCCGCCACGGCGCCATGCCCACGTCCGTGCGGGCCCGCCGCACGCTGCATGCCGACGCGCTCACCATGACCTTCGGCGGCGTGCGCGC
>JAEYVD010000865.1 GCA_023432075.1 Pseudomonadota bacterium
CCGACGATTTCGTCGGCGGTGTAGCCCTTGGCGCGTTGCGCGCCGGCGTTCCAGTTGGCGACCGTGCCATCCGGGTTGAGCATGTAGATGGCGTAGTCGACGACGCCTTGCACCAGATGGCGGTACAGGACGTCGGAATTGGCGAGGATCATGGGATGCGGCGGGCTTCGCGCGCGCGGGCCGCGTTGCGGCAACGCGCCTGGGCGGATCTGCCCTGAAAGAATGGGAGTGGTGACTAGATTTACGTCGTGAAGGCGCCAGTATTAACCGCGCTGTCACGAAAAAGAACAATCTATCGAATCTTGGCGCCCAATCTCATTTCATTGCATCGCCGCGCGATCAGAATTTGACGCGTTGCTTGAGCGCCTGCGCGATCATCGGGACGTCGATGTCCTTGCCCGGATGCTTCAGGCAAAAGTCGTGCAGCACCGCGATGTAGGCATTGCCCAGCAGCTTGGTGATGGCGCCGGCCGTGGTGGCCGCGATGGTGCCGCCCACCGCGCTGCCTGCACCCGGGATGAACTTCAGCATGCCCGAGACGACGGAGCGCCCGATAAGCGTGGCGGCCGACGCGCCCAGCGTGGATGTGACCAGCGTGGTGATCGCGGTGGTGTTCAGCTCCATGCCGAAAGTGATGCCGATCTTGGCGATCATGCCCACCTGGATGGGCACCAGCGCAAAGGCGTCGGAGAACGGAATGGGCGCGGCGGCGGCCGAAGCGGCCAGGCCCGCGGCCACGTTCACCTCGATCTCAGCCCGCTTTTTTTTTACTTCCAGGGCTTTCTTGTTGCGCGTGGACAGCGCGTTGGCATAGGCGCGCTGCTGCGCCTCGGGCACGTGTTCGGCCGTCACCTCGATCAGCCGGTCCAGCCCCATCGGCGGCAATTCGGCGTCCAGTTCCTCGATCCATTCGGGCAGCGCGCGCACCGCCACAACCTGCCGGGCGCGCGGCAGCAGCTTGCGGGCCTTTTCCAGGAAGGGACTGTTCTTGCGCGCCTTGGTCAGCACCGCCACGACGGGGATGCCGGCCTTGTCCAGCATGTCGCACAGCTCGATCTCGGCGTCCTCGACGCGGTGGCTGCTGTCCTGGATGCAGAGCCACGCCACATGCAGGTGCCGGTCCTGGTCGTCCGACGCCGACCGTTCCTCGATCAGTTCGGCAAGCTGCGCGCGCGAGCGCTCGTAGTCGCCGACTTCCAGCCCGCGGGTATCGATGATGGTGAGCGGGTGGCCCGGCCGGGTGAATTCCTGGGTGGTCTGGGTGACCGGCTTGCCCGCGCCCGTCCTGGCCAGATCGCCGCGGAACACGGCATTGATCAGCGTGCTCTTGCCGACGCCCGTCTTGCCGGCGACCAGGATGTTGACGCGTCCGGCGCCGCGCGTGGCGGTGCTGATGGCATCGGCGATGGCGTCTTGCAGGTCGGGGTGGTCAGGGCGGATGGCGCTCATCAAAGGGGGGAGTGGCAGGCAAGGGAAGATGCCGGAACGATATCAGAGGATGACTTCTTTGGCGCAAAACGTAATCGGGTGAAAACGCCTCGTCTGTCTGGGCGACGCCATCGGCGCGGCGACTCGCGCCGTGCCCGCGAGCGCGTTCTCGCGGGCGGCCTCGCGGTTTTCGATATGATGAAAGACAAAAAACCGATGCGCGAGAAGCCGGCAAATTTGGGGGCGGATTGGTCCCGTCTTCAAAGGGTTAGATCTCACATAATCCCCTCGCGATTTTGGCCGAAGCGCTTCGTAGAATCAGGCCGTTGTCAGGCTACGCCGCGGTACCCGCGCAATCTCCATGTCCCGTCTTGCGCTCGTTCCCCGCTTGCTGCGCTCTCGTCCCCTGACCAAGGGCCTGCGCTACCTGTATCGCGTCACGCGGTCCAAGGCGCATCGCCACAACGAGGCCCTGTGGCCGTTCGTCACGGTGCGCCGCGATGGCCCCGACCGGTTGACCGGCTGCAATCTGCACGGGGTGCGCGGGCCGGCGACCCTTCCTCTGGACCAATTACCGCGCGGCATCGGCGGCGATGCCCATCTGATTCTCAGCGGCCCGTCGGTCGCGCAGATCGACTACGCCCAATGCCGCATGCGGACCGTGATGGGCGTGAACGGCTCGATCGCCCTTCGCGCCCGCCATCCGGCGCTGCGCTTTCACTATTACGCCATGCTGGACGCCGGCTTCGTGAAGAAGCGGCGCGACCTGGTGGCCCAGGTGCTGGCCCAGGATCTGGTGCTGTTCGTGACGCCGGAGGTGTACCGCTGGATCGCATTGCTGTTCGACCACCGGGCGGTGCGCTGCCGCATCGCGCTGTTCGAGGAAGTGCACCAGCGCGCCCAGCAGCCGCGCGCCGATCCGCAGGCGCTGCAGGCGCAGCTGGCCGGCGACCCGGAACTGGTGCTGTTCGATGCGCATCATCCGATACATGCCCACGGCTTCAGCCTGAACCCGGCGCGCGGCCTGTTCGGCGGGGGAACGGTGGCCTACACGTCGCTGCAGTTGCTGGCGTGGCTGGGCGCCCGGACGGTCTTTCTGCATGGGCTGGACCTGACGGCCACCGCAGGCCCCCGCTTTTACGAGCAAGCCGGCGCGCAACTGCCCACCGCGCTGGACCGCCAGTTTGCCGGCCACATCGAGCCGGCGTTCCGGCAGGCCGGCAAGCTGCTGCGCGCGCGCGGCATCCAGGTCTACAACCTGTCCCTGCTTAGCCGGCTGGGCGACGACATTTTTGAAAAGCGGCATTGGAGCTGTCTGCTCGACCCCGCCACGCAACCGCCGACGAGACCCGAATCATGAAGATCCTCTACACCAATTTCCACCAGGGCGACGGCGGCGGCCATACGACCTACGTCATGTCGCTGGCGCGCATCCTGTGCCAGAAATCGCAGGTCATGGTTGGTGCGCCGCGCAAGAGCCGGCTGTTGGCCGAGGCCGAAGCGCTGCCGGGCCTGCGCACCATCGACCTCGAATTCAAGGGCACGCTGCGCGAACAGTTGGCTGCGCTGCGCCGTCTGCGCAACCTGGTGCGCCAGGAACAGTTCGACGTCATCCACGTCAATGGCTCGGCCGATCACCGGTTGTGCATGCTGGCGACGATGGGCATGGGAAAAAAGCGCCCCTTCATCGTCTACACGCAGCACACGGACCGCAGCGCCAGCAGCCTGGGCGCGCGCCTGCGCGCCAAGTGGGCCACCAACCGCGTCATCTGCGTGTGCAGCCATACGTTCCGGCGCATGAAGCAGTCGGTGTTTCGCAATGAAGATCTGCGCGTGGTGCACAACGGGGTGGACACCGCAAAGTACCGGCCGGCTTGCCGCACCGAAAAGGCCGAGGCGCGCGCGCGCTTCCTGCCGCCCGCGTTGCGCAACCGGCTGGTTGTCGGCAGCAATGCCGGCACCGCGGACTACAAGGGCTGGATCGACATGGTGGCCGCCGTGTCCTTGCTGCCCGCCGCGCAGCGCGAGCAGGGCGCCATCCTGATCGCCGGCGCGATGCCGGGCGACGACCTGCTCGGCCAGGTGGCCGCGCTGGGCATGCAGGATCAGGTGGTCTTCACCGGGCTGCTCGACAACGTCGAGCCGGTGCTTGCGGCGCTGGACGTAGGCTTTGTGCTGTCGTCCCGGCTGGAGACGATTTCCTTTGCCTGCCGCGAGATGATGGCCGCGGGCAAGCCGGTCATTGTGACCCGGGTGGGCGGCCTGCCGGAGAACGTGACGGAGGGCCGCAACGGCTGGGTGGTGCCGCCCGGGTCCCCGGAATCGGTGGCCCGGACGCTGTCGGACATCATGGACAACCGCGGCGTGCTGCACGCCATGGGCGTGGATGCGCGCAGCACGGCCCTCAAGGAGTTCTCGCTGGCGACTTTCGTCGGCAATACCGAACGCGTCTACCGCGAGAACGCTTACGTCAGTAGTGGATCACCGTCCGGATCGACTTACCTTCGTGCATCAGATCGAACGCTTCGTTGATGCGATCCAGGGGCAGCGTGTGGGTGACGAACGGATCGAGGTCGATCTTGCCGCTCATGGCGTCTTCCACCATGCCCGGCAGTTGCGTGCGGCCCTTGACGCCGCCGAACGCTGAACCGCGCCACACGCGGCCCGTCACCAGCTGGAACGGGCGGGTGCTGATTTCCTGGCCCGCGCCGGCCACGCCGATGATGATGCTTTCGC
>JAEYVD010000168.1 GCA_023432075.1 Pseudomonadota bacterium
ACCCGCATCAATTCTCCGGCGGGCAGCGCCAGCGCATCTGCATCGCACGGGCCCTGGCCCTGCGGCCCGACATCCTGATCGCCGACGAAGCCGTGTCTGCGCTAGACGTTTCGGTGCAGGCGCAGGTATTGGAACTGATCGAAGACATACGTGCGCGCACCGATACGGCGGTGCTGTTCATCACCCATGACTTGCGCGTGGCGGCGCAGATCTGCGATTCGATTGTGGTGATGAAGTCGGGGCAGATCGTCGAGGCAGGGGACGCGGCTGCGGTGTTGACCCAACCGAGGGACGGCTACACGCGCCAGTTGCTGGAGGCGGCGCCGGGCCGGCATTGGGATTTCAAGCGGTTCAGGCCGGCGGAGGCGGTGGTGCAGTAAGAAGGCGTGGCGCGCCGATGCGGCTACCGGGCGTGCGCTGGGTCCCTTACAGCAAGGCGCGCGACGCCGCTACGCCTGCAAAGGGTTTCGAAAACCGAAAGGGCGTCACATCGGACGCCCTTTCGGTTAGAGGAATTGGCTGGGTTGGCGAGTCCCCAGCATGTCGATCAAGCTTCGATCCGCTCCACCTTACCGACCAGCAAGATATACGACAGCGCACCCAGCAACGCCAGCGACGATACATACACGATCGCCGGCGCAAAGCTGTCCTTGGACACCAGCAAGCCGATGACGATGGGCGTGCAGATCGACGACAGGTTGCCGACGAAGTTGAACACGCCGCCGGTCAGGCCCAACAAGCGCACCGGGGCCAATGTCGAGACCAGCGACCACGTGATCGACGCCAGGCCGTTCCCAAAGAACGCAACGGCCAGGAAGAAGATGACCCAGGGCGTGGAGTCGGTGAAGTTCGCGCCGATCATGGACGTGGAGATCAAGAGGCCCAGGATGATGGGCAGCTTGCGCGCCATGCCGACCGTTGCGCCGCGGCGGATCAGGAAGTCGGACAGGACGCCCGAGCACAGCACGCCGATGAAGGCGGCCAGAAAGGGCACCGACGCCAGGAAGCCGGACTTGATGAAGTCCATGCCGCGGTACTTGACCAGGTACGTGGGGAACCACGTCAGGAAGAACCACAGCGTGGAGGTCAAGCAGAACTGGCCGAGGTACACGCCCCACAGCTTGCGCTTGCTCATGACCAGGCCCAGGTCGTTCCAGTTGAACGGCGCCTTCTTTTCGCGCACGCGCGTGTCCAGGTCGACGACGCCGCCGCCTTGCTGGATCAGTTCTATCTCCGCCGCATTCGTGCCTTTGAACTGGCGCGGTTCGCGGTAGATCATGAACCACAGCACGCCCCAGATGATGCCCAGCAGGCCGGTGCTGACGAACACCATGTGCCAGCCGTAGTGGTGCTGCAGCCAGGCCAGGACCGGCGTCAGGAACGCCAGGCCGACGAACTGGCCGGACGTGTAGAAGCCGATGGCGGTGGCGCGTTCGCGTTCCGGGAACCAGGTCGTGACGACGCGGTTGTTGATGGGGTAGGCCGGGGCCTCCAGCGCGCCCACGGCCAGGCGCAGGACGAACAGGATGACAAAGCTGCCGGCAAAACCCATGAAGAACGTGGCAGCGGACCACAGGATCAGCGCGGCGGCGTACAGCACGCGGGGGGACACGCGGTCCACCAGCCAGCCGCCGGGGATCTGCATGGCGGCGTAGGTCCAGCCGAAGGCCGACAGGATCAGGCCTTCATGCCAGGTGTCCAGGCCGAACTCGTCCTTGAGGGCGGGGGCGGCGATGGATAGGTTGCTGCGGTCCAGGTAGTTGATGACGACGGTGATGAACAGCATCACCATGATGATGTAGCGGCTGCGGGTCGGGCGCTGGGCGCTCTGCAGGCCGGTGTGGGCGGCGGTGGACAATGGTGTCTCCTCTCTCTTTTATCGGCTTACCATTCGGCGAAGCTGCCGTCGGCGTGGCGCCAGATGGGGTTGCGCCAGCGGTGACCCACTGCCGCGCGTTCCTTGACGTATTCCTCGTTCACTTCGATGCCCAGTCCGGGCCCTTGCGGGATCGCGACCATGCCGTCCTCGTAGGCGAAGACTTCGCGGTTGCTGACGTAGTCGAGCAGGTCGTTGGCGGCGTTGTAGTGGATGCCCAGGCTTTGTTCCTGGATGAACGCGTTGTAGCAGCCGGCGTCGATTTGCAGGCAGGTGGCCAGCGCGATGGGACCAAGCGGGCAATGCAGCGCCAGCGCGACGTCGTAGGCTTCGGCCATCGCGGCGATCTTGCGGGTTTCCGTGATGCCGCCGGCGTGCGACGGGTCGGGCTGGATGATGTCGACGTAGCCTTCGGACAGCACGCGCTTGAAGTCCCAGCGCGAGAACAGGCGCTCGCCCAGCGCGATGGGCGTGGACGTCAGCGGCGCCAGTTCCTTCAGCGCTTCGTAGTGTTCGCTCAGCACGGGCTCTTCGATGAACATGAGCTTGAACGGGTCAAGTTCCTTCATCAGCACCTTGGCCATGGGCTTGTGGACGCGGCCGTGGAAGTCCACGCCGATGCCCACGTTCGGGCCGACGGCGTCGCGAACGGCGGCAACGTTCTCCAGGCACTTCTCAACCTTGTCGAACGAGTCGATGTATTGCAGTTCTTCGGTGCCGTTCATCTTGACGGCGGTGAAGCCGCGCTCGACGGCGCTCTTGGCGGCCGCGGCGGTATCGGCGGGACGGTCGCCGCCGATCCACGAGTACACGCGGATGCGGTCGCGCACGTTGCCGCCCAGGAGTTGCGACACCGGCACGCCAAGGTGCTTGCCCTTGATGTCCCACAGGGCTTGGTCGATGCCGGCCAGCGCGCTCATGTGAATGGCGCCGCCGCGGTAGAAGCCGCCGCGGTACAGGACCGTCCAGTGGTCTTCGATGTTGCGGGGATCCTTGCCGATCAGGTAGTCCGACAGCTCCTCGACGGCCGCCGCAACCGAATGCGCGCGGCCTTCGACGACGGGTTCACCCCAGCCGACGATGCCTTCGTCCGTCTCGATCTTCAGGAAGCACCACCGGGGCGGCACGATGTAGGTGGTGAGCTTGGTGATCTTCATGCTTGTGTCTCCTGGGCAGGATAGGCGCGTTGCCAGGCCGCGACGAAAGCGCGCGCGTTCTGGCCGGTTGCTTCGGCCGACAGGCCGGGTTTGTACAAGGCGGAGCCCAGGCCGAAGCCGCTGGCGCCCGCCTGGGCGTAACTGGAAAGGTTGTCGGGCGTGATGCCGCCCACGGGAACCAGCGCGATCGGCGGGCGCATGACGGCGCGCCAGGCCTTGAGCACGGCGGGGCCCAGCTGCTCGGCCGGGAACATCTTCAGCACGTCGGCGCCGGCGGCCAGCGCCGCGAAGGCTTCGGTGGGCGTGGCGACGCCGGGGCAGGACGCCATGCCCAGTTTCTTGGCCTGACGGATCACCGCCGGGTCGCTGTGGGGCATGACGATGAGTTCGCCGCCCGCCTGCTGGATGCGCGCGCAGTCGTCGGGATTGAGAACGGTGCCGGCGCCGATGAGGCAGTCGGTGGGCAGCGCGGCGCGCATGGCGCGGATGCTGTCCAGCGGATCCGGCGAATTGAGCGGCACTTCGATCAGGCGGAAGCCCGCGTCGTACAGCGCCTGCCCGACGGGCTCGGCTTCGGCGGGCGTGATGCCGCGCAGGATGGCGATCAGGCCGCAATGGGCCATGGCGGTTTGGAGACCGGGATGATTCATCGAAGGTTCCTAGGCGGGGATCGGGGTGGAGGGAGTGACAAGGCCGGCACAGATGGCCAGGTGCCACAGGCCGCGTTCGGTCGCGTTCTGCGCCTGTGCGGGCACGCCCAGGCCGTAGTGCTGCATGGCCAGGGTGTAGCGCTTGCACAGCGCGGGGTCGCCGCACAGCACGATGCGCGGCAATTCGCCCTGCTGGCGCAACATCTCGGCCAGCGCGGCGACTTCATGGCCGATCAGGAGGCCCGACAGATAGTCCGCCTGCGATTCGGGCGCCAGTTCGCCGGTCAGGCCCAGCGCGCGCGTGCTGAAGATGGTGGACATGACGCCCGCGCGGCCCGCTGGCGCACCGGCGATCTTGACAGCGCGCTCGAAGGCAGCCAGGTCAGGGGTGGCGGCGTCAGCCATCGTGCGGCCCAGAATGGTGTGGCCGCGCAGCGCCGCGTAGACCTCGCCGGTCATGAACGTGTCGAAGTGAGTGACGCGGCCGCGGCGCGCGTTGACCCATTTGGAGTGTGTGCCCGGTAGCCCGATGAGCACGCTGTCGGCATTGGCGCTGGCTTCTTCCGCCATCACGCCGAACACTTGCGTTTCTTCCCCGCGCATTACGTTGGGCAGGCCGTGGCGCTGGATGAGGCCGGGAACGATGTGGACGGGCGTGCCGCCCGCGCGGTCCACCACGGTCAGCAGTGTGCCGATGCGTTCCAGGTCGACGGGCACGTCCAGGTAGGCGGCTTCGTTCCAGCCTTGCGCGCTGCCGACCATGCCGCAAGCGATGACGGGCAGGGCGGGCTCGGCGCGCAGCCAGTCGCCGCAAGCCTGTTCAAACGCCAGTTCAAAGCCGGACAGCGTGGTGGTGGCGGCGCCGTCCTGCAGCGGTTGCGGCAGGCGCATGATGCCCCAGGGCAGATGGCGTGTATCGAGCGTGCGGCCCGTGGCATCCAGGCGGTAGGCGCGCAGCGAAGAGGTTCCCCAATCCAGCGCGATAAGAGCCGCACGGGCGGGCGATCCGTTATTCATCAGAGTCTGTCTCGTCTCTGGCCGCGCATCGGTCGCCGTCGCAGCGCCGTCGTGGGGCGCGGGATCGGGCGAGGGGGCGCGGACCTTGTTGTCTGAAATCTGCCATGCGCGCGCGGGAGGCGCGCAGCGCACGAATGGCAAAAATTCTAGTCCAGCGCTTGAAAAATCTCAAAATATAGAATTAAATCCCACATACAGGGAATTTTAAGTGCTTTTGAAGTGGCCTTTGTATGGGCAGGCGACATGCCTTGTTCGCCCGGAGAAGCGCCGTCGATTCCCGCTTTACTCACGTATCCGAGCCGCGGCGCCGGGTATGCTTGCCGATCTTTCCCGCCGCGCCGCAACGCTCTCTTCGCAACATGACCGCCACCACACTGCCCCCCGAGCAATCCGCCCCGCTGGACCCCGATGCCGCCGCGCCCGCCGGCACGCAGACGCTGATGCGCGGTCTGGCCGTGGTGCAGGCCGTGGCCGATGGCGCACGCGACCTGAAGGAGATCTGCGCGCGCATCGGTGTGGCGCGCAGCACCACGCATCGATTGGCAAGCTGCCTGGTGCAAGAGCGCTATCTGCGCGCGTTGCCGGGCGTGGGCTACGTGCTGGGCCCCAAGCTGATCGAGCTTGGCTTCCAGGCGCGCGAGGCTTTTCCGCTGGCGACGCTGGCGCGTCCATATCTGGACAGCCTGGCCGAACTGACCGGCGACACGATCCACCTGGCGGTGCGCGACAACAACGACGTGCTGTATCTGGAAAAAATCCCGGGCAAGAAGGGATTGGAAATGCGTTCGCGGGTGGGCCACCGCATGCCGCTTGCGGCAACCGGCGTCGGCAAGGCGCTGCTGCTGGACGCCGACGAATCGCAATGGAAATCGCTGCATCGCGTGGGCGCGCCCGTTTCATCCCG
>JAEYVD010000872.1 GCA_023432075.1 Pseudomonadota bacterium
AGGTCTACCAGACCCACGGCAAGATGTCGGATGTGAAGATGGCCGATGCGCGCAACTCGCGCATGGTGATTCTGGAAGACGGCGCATCGGCCGAGGAATTCAAGAAGGCCGTGACGATCCTGGAGCAATCCGCCACCGTGCAGACGCTGGCCAAGACCCGTGACTGGCGCGAGGTGTTCTCGGCCTAGCCGTCAGGACGCCATGTTGGTCAGGCCGTCGACGATTTCGCGGCCATGCACGATGGCCGCATGCACGGCCTCGCGCGGGCTGTAGACGAAGCCGCCGCCAGCAAACTGGGGCACGGGGTATTCGTCGCCGCCTTCGAGTATGGCGCCTGCCTGGACAACCATCACCGAGGCAGTGAAGACGGGGCCGCTGGATGGGGCCGGAGGCTCGATAGCGCCGCCACCCCGGGAAACCTTGGCCGTGAGGCGGTATCCCTTGTAGATCAAGTTGTTCTGATGCACTTCGGTAGTCCTCTATCTGCCGTCGAGCATACTCCGTGATTCCATGACACTCCGGATAAGTTTTGTAACTCAAGCAGAAAATAGAAACACTGTTGCGCCCGCGCAGGCGCGTCCCCGTTTCTCAAATGTTGGGAAGCCAAGCCGCTTTCACACCTGAAAGGTAGCGCCCGCGCGGCTTACGGGCCGGCGCCGCGGATGCTCGGGAAGGCCGCAGGCGCCGACTCCGGGGGATTACCCTAGGGTCTGTTGTGAAAGCGCATCCTCGGACATATTCATCCCTGTCACACGCATGTAGTCGTCCAGCCGCCAGGCCCTGCCGAGCAGGATCATGCGGGTGTGCAGGTCGTCGCGTACGTGTGGCGCCACCTCGCGCCCCAGATACGTGAGCTGTTTGCAGCGCAGGTCCACGTAGCCCAGCGCATAGTCGCGCGACAACCCCATCCACAGACGGTGCGCCCCGACGGACTGGCGGGCGCCGCTAAGAATGCACAGGCCCGCGTCCAGCGCCCACCGGTACACCGCGGTGGCCAGGCCCATGCCTTGGTAAGGCGCGGCGTACTTCGAATGCGGCGCGCGCACGTAGGGGTCGGCGCGCCGGCCCACCTCGATCAGCCGGTTGAACACCGTATAGCCCGCCAGCCGGTCCCGCCGCACGTCCACCACATACACGTAATACTCGCCGTCGGCCTCGCGATAGCGAAGCACGATGCCAGGAATGTCAGTCTTGACCTCCGGCAATCCGTGCAGGCGGTCCATCGGACGATTCATGCGGTTGTGGATGGCATCGAGCTCCTTGTCCACCTCTTGGGGACTATGGTTCACGTCGATGCGCAATTCCGTCACGATCGACATGACGTGACGGAACGCGTGCAGGGCCAGCGTAGGCAAGGCCACCTCCTGTACAGGGTTGAATACCAGTCCTCAAGGGACGGGGGGACGTAAAAAAAGCCGCATCCGCGGCTTGAAGAAGTTGTGTGCGGGTGCACCGCCGGCCAGGGCGGTGAATGGGGTTCGGCAAGGAATCGCTCACGCTGCGGCATGCGCGTCCCTTTGGGCTGCGGGCTGATCGCCCGCGAGGCCGAAGAATGCCGGGAACTGCCGCTCGCCCTTGGCCGTGACGCGCAATGCGCGCGAGTCCAGGTCCTTTGCGACCCAGCCGCGCGCGAGCAGCGCGTCGAGCAGCGCCGCGCCCAGGGCGCCGCCCAGATGGGAACGCCGTTCGCTCCAGTCCAGGCACGCGCAGGCGAAGCGGCGGCGGCGCTGGCGCGCCTGGGCCACGTCGACGCCCACTTGCGCGAGCGACGCTTCGCCCAGCGGCGTGAGCATATAGTCGCGTCCGTCCGGCGTCAGCCAGTGCCGGCCCAGCATCGCGTCATGGATGCGCACGGCCAGCGTGCCGGCCATGTGGTCGTAGCAGGTGCGGCTGTCGCGCAGCGCGGACGGCGTGGTCGGCTTGAACGGGGCGCGCTCGGCCCCCGCCACCACCAGCAGCGCTTCCAGCGCATGGCCGACGTCGCCGCTGGCCAAGCGGTAGTAGCGATGCTTGCCCTGCACGGCCATTTCCACCAGGCCCTGATCGCGCAGGCGCTGAAAATGGCTGCTGGCCGTGGACGCGCCGATGTCGGCGGCCGCGGCCAGCTCTGTGGCGGTGCGCGCGCGGCCGTCCAGCAGCACGCACAGCATGCGTGCGCGCGCGGGATCTGCAATGGCGCCCGCCACGGCGGACAAATTGATGTCGGCGAACTCGGAATCCATGATTCGATATCGGCCAAAGTGTTGTGTGTAAGGCGTAAGCATACTTCGCCACATCGAAACTCGCATCACTCGCCCATACCATGTCCGCCTCCCCTTCCTTCTTCGGCTGGAAAGTCCTTTGCGCCACCTTCGTGCTTGCCATCTTCGGCTGGGGCGTAGGCTTTTACGGACCGCCGGTATTCCTGCATGCCGTCGTGCAGCGCACCGGCTGGAGCGTCGCGCTGGTATCGGGCGCGGTCACGTTGCATTTCCTGGCCGGCACGCTGGTGGTGGCCAACCTGCCCCGCCTGTACCGCCGCATCGGCGTTGCCCGTACGACCGCCGGCGGCGCGGCGCTGCTAGCCTTGGGCGTAGCGGGATGGGCGTTGGCGCAGACCCCGGCGCAGCTGTATGCCGCCGCGGTATTCAGCGGCATGGGCTGGGTGACATTAGGCGCCGCCGCCGTCAACGCCCTGATCGCCCCCTGGTTCGTGCGGCGGCGTCCGGCTGCGTTGGGCATGGCCTACAACGGCGCCAGCGTCGGCGGCATCGTCTTTTCGCCGCTATGGGTGTTTTTGATCTCGCAAGCCGGCTTTGCGCAGGCGGCGCTGTGGGTCGGGTTGGTGATGGTCGTTGTCATTGCCGTGCTGTCGCGCAGGGTGTTTTCGGTGACGCCGCAGCAACTCGGCCAAGCCCCGGACGGCGACGCGGGGGACAAACCGCCCACCGCTGCCCCAGCCGCGCCAGCGGCCGCCGGCACGCTGCGCCGCGACCGCGCGTTCGTGACGCTGGCCGCGGGCATGGCGCTGGGCCTGTTCGCCCAGATTGGCCTGATCGCACACCTGCTGTCGCTGCTGGCGCCGCTGCTGGGCGCGCAGACGGCCGGACTGGCGATGGGACTGGCCACCGCCAGCGCGATCGCCGGACGCTCGCTCGTCGGCTGGCTGATGCCCCCCGCAGCCGACCGCCGCAGGATCGCCTGCGCGGCCTATGCCGTGCAGATCGCGGGCTCGCTGGTGCTGATGCTGGCCGCAGACCAGGCGTGGGCCGTGTGGGCAGGTGTGGTGCTGTTCGGGTCGGGCATCGGCAACGCCACGTCCCTGCCGCCCCTGATCGCGCAGGCGGAATTCGGGCGCGAGGACGCGGCCCGGGTGGTGCCCCTGATCGTCGCGCTGTCGCAAGGCGCCTATGCCTTTGCGCCGGCTGCGTTCGGTGCGCTGCGCACCGTGTTGCAGCCGATGGGGTTGGCGCTGCCCGGATTCCTGGCCGCCGCCGCCGTGTTGCAGCTGGCTGCCATCCTGTGTTTTGCCGCAGGTCGCGGCGCGCATGCCCGGCGCAGCGCGCGCTGACGCCTCAGGCGCCGCCGCGGCGCGCCACCAGGCCTGCCATGACCGCGTCACCGCGTTCGCTGACCAGCCCTTCGGCCACGCCTTCTCGATCGGCCGCGTTGCGGTTCTGGCTGACCTTCCACTTGCCTTCGATGCGCGCAATCGGGATTTCCACGCCGATGATCGCGCGCATCTGCGCGGCGATGAAATCCGCGGGCGCCTCGTCCACGCGCCACGGCTGGGCACGCGCCCGCTCCTGGCTGTCGGTCAGCGCATCCAGCTGGGCGCGCAGCCAGGCCGGGTCATCCTGGATGACCGGCGTGCCCCACACGTGCACGGCCACGAAATTCCAGGTCGGCACCACCTTGTGCGTCTCCGCCTTGGTCGCATACCAGGACGGCGTGATGTAGGCCTGCGCGCCGTGAAAAGCCACCAGGCACTCGCGTCCCGAAGCCAGTTCGGCAAGCTGCGGATTGGCGCGCGCCACGTGCAGGCGCAGGACGCCGTGCGGGCCCTCGGGATAGAGCAGACAGGGGATGTGATTGGCCATCAGCCCCCCATCGCCGCTGGTGCAGACGACGCCCAGCGGGTGGGCGCGGATGAACTCGTGCTGGATCTGGAGCGAATCTTCGCGAAAGGCGGAAGGCAGGTACATGATGGCGGCGCGACGAAAGGGAAAGGAACGCGACAACATACCGCGCGCTTGGCCCCACTGAAAGAGCCACACCTTCCGCGTTTCATGGGGCCAAGCACATCAAGCGCCCTAGGACGCCGCCAATGCGTCTCGCTGCTATCGTCGGGATCGCGCGTAGGCGGCGTTCATGCGTTCGCGGGCCTCGGTTTCGTGCGCAAAGGCGCGGTCGTAGTTTTCCAGGCAGCCGGGCGTGGGACTGGGCCACTGGATCGCGGCGATCGCATCGCTCAGTTCATCGCGGGCCCGCTGCCATTCCTTGACGGCGGCATACCATTCGTTGGCGGTGTCCATAGATGTCTCCCCTTCTATGTGCACATGCCCATCGTAGCGCTGGCCGCGTGCGGCAAGACAGCGTTTTCGCATGGCCAGAAGGATGATGCGGCCAGGCGCGCCGCTGCTGCCGGCAGCCGAAAAAATAGCCGCGCCAGCGCGAATTTCGGGCAGATAATTGCCAGCATGCATCGTGCCGGTTTTGTGTCCGCCTCAGCGGGCGCCGTTGTCTGAAAAGGAAAGAGCCATGAAGCCCAACCTCGCCATTCGCGCGGCCTGCTGCGCGCTCATCGGACTGGCCGGCTGCACCAATCTGCCCAAGGCCAAGGACTACTCCACCGCGCTGGGCGAACCCCAGAGCCAGCTTCAGCAGGATCCCAACTGGAGCGGCGGGCGCATCTGGGTCCGGCCGGGTCCGCCGATCGGCAGCCAGTTCGACAGAAAGCTGCTCATGGAAGACGTGACCTACATTCCCGGTGACCGGCCCGACGAGTTGGACTTTCGCGACAATGCCGAACTGCGGCAGCGCGTGCTGGACTACATGAACGCGGCCCTGCGCCGGGAGTTTTCGCAGGCCGGCTATCAACTGATTTCGGCGCCCGCGCCACGCTCGGTGCGGCTGCGGGCCGCCATCACCGGCACCTTCCGCAACGACCGCGATCCGCGTCCGGGCGAATACGTGCCGATCGGCTACGTGCTGGGCCAGACGGCCAAGGCCGCGGGCCTGCGCGATCAGTCGGCGCGGCTGTTGATCGAGGCCTCGGCGCGCGATGCCACCACCAACCAGTTGCTGATCGCCTCGTTGGGCGCGGTCACGGGCAGCAACCTGCCCGAAAGCCGCAAGCCCACGGCCGCCGACGTGCAGGGCGCCATCGACGACTGGGCGCGCCGGGTTCGCGAGCAGTTCGACCGCATCTGGGTCGCGGAAATTCCTAAGACACAATGACGCGCGGCGGCGCAATTTCCGGCTTCATATCACGATGTGATGAATATTGACGTCAACCCTCACTTACCCAGGGACCACGGCTAATGCTACTGTTCCGCCTGTGCAAGGAGTACATGCAATGGATCAGAAGACAAAGCCCTGGGCCTTTCCCAAACCCCACCCCGAAAACACGCCACGCGGCGAGCGCAACAAACAAGAGTTCGACACGCCGCCAAAGGAAGAAAAGCCCGCGGCCAAGCCGCGCGCCAAAAAGCAGACGCCTGCGACCGGACGGGCTCGCACGTGAGGCTGGCGGCAAAGGCCTGTGCGGCCGCTGTGGCGGCGCTTTGCGCGCTGTCCATGGCCGCCGCCGCCACGCCCGACTTGCAGACGGGCGACATGGTTTTCCAGCAGTCGCGGTCGGCGCAAAGCCTGGCCATCCAGCAGGCCACGCACTCGCCCTACAGCCACATGGGCATGATCGTCACGCGCCGAGGCCAGCCCTATGTGCTTGAGGCCGCGGCGCGTGTCAGCTACACCCCCCTCTCCCAATGGATCGCGCAAGGCGAGCGCGGCCATTACGTCGTCAAGCGGCTGCGCGACGCATCGCAGCTCACGCCCGACGCGCGCGACCGCCTGGCCAGGGCGGGCGCCGCCTACGTGGGCAAGCCCTACGATCTGGTGTTCGCCTGGTCGGATGACCAGATCTATTGTTCTGAACTGGTCTGGAAGATCTACGAGCGCGTCCTGGGCGTGAAGGTCGGCGCGCTGGCCCCGCTGAAAAGCTTCGATCTGGCCTCCCCCGCCGTGCAGGCCAAGATGCAGGAACGCTACGGCAAGCACATTCCCTGGGAAGAACCCATCATCTCGCCGGCCGCCATGTTCGAGTCGGACCAACTGGTGACCGTCGGCACCTACTGACGGCGGTGCGCCGCGCTGCCGCTGGCCGCCCAGGAGCGCCATGACCATTTCCCTGATGCTGGGCTTCGCAATCGCGCTCGAGACGGCGTGGGGCGCGCTGGCGCTGTGGATACGCGCGCCGGTTTCCCCGCGCGGCAAGCGGGTTCTCGTGCTGGCATGGATAATTTCCGCATTGGCGGCCATGGCCGGACTGGCATGGCCGCAGTGGCGTCCCGGTTGGGTGCTGCATGGCGCGGCGCTGGCCGTGCTGGCGGGTTGGTGGCTTCGCATCCGGCCGTCCAACAACCGCCCGTGGCTGGACGAAGTTGCCCGCCAGACTTACGGCGACATCCAGGGCAATGTGGTCACGCTGCACAACGTGCGCAACTTCGATTGGCGTTCGCGCACCGACTTCACGCCCCGGTGGGAAACACGCTGCTATGCGCTGGACACCCTGCAATCCGTGGACGTCGCCCTGTCCTATTGGGGCCGTCCCGCCATCGCCCACGCGCTCGTGTCCTTCGGCTTCGGCCAAGACGATCACGTCGTGTTTTCGGTGGAAATCCGCCGAAAACAGGGCGACAGCTTTTCCGAGATCGGCGGCTTTTTCAAGCAATATGAATTGAGCGTGATCGCCTCGACCGAGACGGACAGCCTGCGCGTGCGCACCAACGTCCGGGGCGAGGACAGCTATCTGTACCGCATCCACATGCCCGACGGCGCGCCGCGCGAGCTCTTTCTTGCCTACGTGCACGCCGCCAACCGGCTGCGCGCCACGCCCCGCTTCTATCACACCCTGACCGCCAACTGCATCACGATCGTGTTCCAGATGGCGCGGCGCATCGTGCCCGGGCTGCCGATGGACTACCGGCAATTGCTGTCGGGCTATCTGCCGGAATACCTGTACGAACGGCATGCGCTGCGCGGGGCCGCCAATGCCGCCGAGTACCGTCGCCGCGGCCGCTATACGGACCGAGCACGCGCCACGACCGATCCGGCCGAGTTCTCGCGCAACATCCGGCGCGGCGTGCCCGGCATCGCGCCGCGCTGATAACGGCGCGCGCGGTCAGGCGTCAGTTTGGAAGGCTCAGCGGGCTGGCACGGCATCCTTGTAGATGACGCCGTCCTTCATGATGACCAGGAAGTTCTTTTCCGGGTCGCCGATCAGCGAGATGTTTTCAATGGGGTCGCCATCGACCAGCAGCAGGTCGGCAAGCGCCCCCTCGCGCACCACGCCCAGGTCGCCCCGGTAAGGGTTGCGCTTGCCGGACAACTTCAGCAGCTCGGCATTCGTGCCGGTCGCCATGATGAGCGTCTGCGCTGGCGTGTACCACCGCGTAAGGCTGGCGAGGATCCTGCCCTGCTGCGTCGCCAGCTGGCTTGAAAAAAGAATGTCGGTGCCGAATGCCGTCTTCAGCTTGTACTTGATTGCCAGCTGATAGGTCCGGTCGGTGCCCGCAAAGACCTCTTGCGCCTTTTGCCATTGGTCGGACCCGCGCGGAAAGGCGTCCGCCAATTCGTCCGGAAAGGGCTGCGTGCTCAGCCACACGCCCGATCTGGCCATCAGCTGCGCCGTTTCCTCGTCCATCATGCTGCCGTGCTCGATGCTTTGCACGCCGGCCTTGATGGCCCGCTGGATGGCGATGGGCGTGTAGGCGTGCACGGCCACGTAGGTGCCCCAATCCGTCGCGGCCTCCACCGCCGCACGAAGCTCGGGCTCGGTGAACGTCACGACGTCCAGCGGGCTGTGCGGCGACGACACGCCTCCGCCGCCGGTCAGCTTGATCTGCGTTGCGCCCTGCATGAGCTGTTCGCGCGTGCGCAGGCGCACTTCGTCGGGGCTGTCGGCAATGGTGCTGTCGCCAGCCAGATCGTGCCGCGACGCTGGCGCGCCCAGGGTGCGCGGCAAGTCGGCCATCGACCGGAAATCGCCATGCCCGCTGGTCACGCTGATCATCGCGCCGGACGGATAGATGCGCGGCCCCGGGATCACGCCCTGGTCCACCGCCTGCTTCAAACTGAAAGCCGAGCCGCCCAGGTCCCGCACCGTGGTGAAACCGCGCATCAGCGTCTTGCGGGCCTCCACGCCCGCGACGATGTTCAGGTACGTCGGGTCCTGGGTCATCGCGACGGCCAGCGGCACGCCGACGAACATGCTGTGCCAGTGCATGTCGATCAGCCCCGGCATCAGCGTGCGCCCGCCGCCGTCGATGACGCGCGCGCCGTCGGCCGCCACCTTGTCGCGCGACACCTTCTCGATGACGTTGCCGTGGACCAGCACGCTGCTCGCCGGACTCAGCTCGCCCGACGTGCCGTCGAAGATGCGCACGTTCTCGAACAGGATCCGGGAATCCGCCGCGGCCTGCGCGCCCGGCGGCGGCGCCGCCTGGGCCGCGGGCAGGGAATGGGAATGCGCCGTCGCAACCCCAAGAATCAACGATGCCGCCGTGAATGCAATGCCAGTCCTGACAACCATGATCGCGCCTCTGGGTGAGTCATCCGCCTTCAGGACGGAAACAGGATCGGGATCAGCATCACGCTGACCACCAGGGAAAACAAGGTCAATGGGGTTCCGATCTTCAAATAGTCGGCAAACCCAAAGCCCCCCGCCACGCTGACCAGCGCATTGGAAGGCGTGGACACTGGCGACATGAACGCCGCGGACGACGCGATGGCGACCGTCATCGCAAACGCATAGGGCGAGGCATGCAGGCTTTCGGCGATGCTGATCGCCACCGGGCCCATCAGCACGGCGGTGGCCGTGCCCGACACCACCACGCCCAGCGTCACGGTCGCCACGAACACCAGCGCCAGCTGCCCGTAGATGCCCCAATCGCCCGAATAGTGCAGCAGGAACTGCGCCGCCATGTCGACGCCGCCGCTGCGCTTGAGCGCCAGCGCAAAAGGCAGCATGCCCACGATCAGGATCAGCGCCCGCCAGTTGATCGACCGGTACGCCACGTCCAGCGTGACGCAGCCGAACAGGCCCATCATCAGGCCGCCGATCAGGCCCGCCATCACGTTGGGCACCCAATCGGTCAGCATCAGGAACACCACCGTCGCCAGCGAAAACAGCGCGTGGATCGCACGGTTGGGCACCGGCACCAGCGAATCGGCTTCGACCGGCATGGCCAGGCTGACCAGATCGTGCTCTTCGGCCTGCAGCGAAAAAATGCCTGCCCACGGGCCGACCACCAGCAGCGTGTCGCCCACGCGCATCTTTACATTCGGCAGGTCGCGCATGGCCGCCTTGCCGCGCCACAGGCCGACGACAAAGAGGCCGTGCCGCGCCAGCACCACCGATTCGCGGGCATTCGCGCCGACCAGCCGCGACTCCGACGGGATGATGACCTCCACCATGCCCACGTCGCGCGCCTGATCGGTGAAGTACACCCCGGACATCGCCAGCCGCTTGACCCGATGCCGCCCGCAAAAGCCCTCGATGTCGAAACCCTCGGCGTCCATGTCCAGGAGCAGGATGTCGCCTACTTCCAGCACGTCGTCCGGCGTCGGGCGCATCACGGCCCGCGCAAAGCGCGAGTGCCGCTCGATCGCGATGACGAACGCCGCCTTGCCCAGCTCGCCCGCCCACAGACCCAGCTGCCGCCCTGCCAGATCCGAATCGTCCAGCACCAGCAGGCGGCACGCCCGGTTCTGCAGGGAATACTTGGTGGCCCAGTCGCCAAAGCTGGGCCGGTTCGCGGCGCGCGGCCCCTGGCCCGCGTCGATAAGGTTGCGCGCAAACAGCATGTAGGCGATGCCGCCGGCCAAGACGACAATGCCGATTGGCGTGAAGTCAAAAAAGCGGAACCCCTCGTAGCCCGCATAGCCCAGCGCGCTATTGAGCACCAGGTTCGGCGTGGTTGCCACCAGCGTCAGCATGCCGCTCATGGCCGCCGCCGCTCCCATCGGCATCAGGATCCGGCGGCTGGCCATGCCAGACTTGCGCGCGATCCGCAGCACGATCGGGATGAAGATGGCGACCACGGCCGTGGAGCTCATCACCGCGCCCATCGAGCCGACCGCTCCCATCACCAGCAGCACCAGCCAGCCCTCGCTCTTGCCGCCGTGCTTTAGCAGCAGGTCGCCCACGGCCTGCGCCACGCCCGTGCGCACCAGCCCCTCGCCCACGACAAACAGGCAGGCGATGAGGATGATGTTGGGATTGGAGAACCCGTCCAGCGCCTCGCGGTAGGTCACCGTGCCGCTCAAGGGCAGCAGCAGCATGACCAGCAACGCCACGGCATCGGACCGGGGCCGGCCGATGACGAACAGCACGACGGCCGCGCAGAGGATGGTTAGGACGATTGCCAGTTCGCTGACCATTGCCGTGCGGCTCCTTCCCGCGCCCCTAGAACGCCGTGTTGCCCGAGCTGATCGCCCACACGCCGATGCCGCACGAGACCAGCACCAGAATCAGGATCGGCCATTCGTACGGGGCAAAGATGTTGCCCCGCTGCTCCCGGCGGGAAATCAGAAACAGGATGGTGCCGGGCGCGTAAATGACGCACGACAGGATGAAATACCGGAAGCCGCCCGCATACACCAGCCCGGCCGCATAGACCGTGGCGGCCGCCGCCAGCGCCAGTTCGATCTTGCGCCGCCCGCTCCAGCCGTTGTAGGTTTCGCCGCGCACGGTCAGCATCAGCCCAAACGCGGCCACGAAGAAGTACGGCATCAGGCTCATTGAACTGGCCATGTTCTTGAGCAGCACGAAGGTGTCTTCGGTAAAGAGTGTGACGATCAGAAAGAGCTGCACGATGCCGTTGCTGAGCCAGAGCGCGGCCGCCGGCACGCCATGGCGGTTTTCGCGGCCCAGGAACGACGGCATGATGCCCGCGCCCGCCGCGGCGCGCAGCACTTCGGCCGCCAGCAGGATCCACGCCAGATAGGCGCCCGCCACCGATACCATCAGCCCCACGCTGACCAGCATGCTGCCCCACGGGCCGACCACCGCGCGCAGCACGCCCGCCATGGACGGGTTGCGCAGCGCCGCAATCTCCGCGCGCGGCAGCACCCCGTATGACAGCATCGTCACCATCACCAGCAGCGCCAGCACCAGCAGAAAACCCACAATGGTGGCCACGGCCACGTCCTCGCGCCGCTTGGCGTAGCGCGAATACACGCTGGCGCCCTCCACGCCCAGGAACACGAACACTGTGACCAGCATCGTGTTGCGCACCTGCTCGAAAAGACTGCCCTTGCCTTCACCGCTGAGCCCCTCGGCGATGTTCGCGCGCAGCACATCCAGGTCGACGGCAAAGGCCGCAAACACGATAAATATCGCGATCGGCACGACCTTGGCGATGGTGACGACCGTGTTCATGCCGGCGGCCTGACGGATGCCGCGCAGGATGAGGAAATGGGTGGACCACAACAGCACCGAAGACACCAGCACGGCCGGCACTGTGTCGCCGTCGCCGAAGAACGGCAGCACGGCGCCCAGCGTTCCCTTGAAGATCACGAAGTAGCTGACGTTGCCCAGGCACGCGGCCGTCCAGTACCCCAGCGCGGCCAGAAACCCCAGGTACAGTCCGAAGCCGGCCTTGGCATACGCAAAGATGCCCGTGTCCAGATCGGGACGCCGGCGCGCCAGGAACTGAAAGACCATGGCCAGCGTCAACATGCCCGTGCCGGCAATGACCCAGGCCACCATGCCGCCCACCGGACCGGTATTGCGCGCAAACACGCTGGGCAGCGAAAAGATTCCCGCCCCCACCATCGAGCCCACCACCATGGCGGCAAGCGCCATGCGAGAAAGTTTGGCAGTTTCCCCGGTCACGATCTTCTCCTGAAAAGACCCAGTGCTTGCCGCGCCCGCGCGGCCGTTCCCCCCGGGACGGCCGCGCGCCGGTCCCCGCTAGGCGGGATCGCGCGAGATCGGGCACGTCATGCAGTGTCCGCCGCCGCGGCCCCGGCCCAATTCCGCGCCAACAAAGGTGATGACCTCGATGCCCGCCTTGCGCAGCAGCGTGTTGGTGTAGACGTTGCGGTCATACGCCAGCACCACCCCGGGCGAGATGCAGACCAGGTTGGCGCCGCTGTCCCATTGCGTGCGCTCGCGGACATAAGCGTTGCCGCCCGTCTCGACCACGCGCATCTTCTTGACGCCCAGCGCCTCGCCGATCACGTCCACCAGCGAGCCCTTGTCCTTGTGCAGCTCCAGCGAGCCCGGGGTGTTGCCCGGCCGGTAGGAGAACGCCTGGACGTTGTTGACGATGTCGGGATACATCAGCACGCAGTCACGGTCCGCGAAGGTCAGCACGGTGTCCAGGTGCATGGCCGCCCGCAGCTTGGGCATGGCCGCCACGATCACCCGGTCGGCCGCGTTCTTGGCAAAGAGCGTGGCCGCCAGCTGACTGATGGCCTGACGCGACGTGCGTTCGCTCATGCCGATCATCACCGTGCGGTTGCCGATCGGCATGACGTCGCCGCCTTCCAGCGTGGCCAGCCCGTGGTCGGCCGTGGGATCGCCCCACCAGACGTTCACCTTGCCGG
>JAEYVD010000884.1 GCA_023432075.1 Pseudomonadota bacterium
GCAACATGTCGATCGCCACGACCTCGTCCTGGAAGGACAAGGCCAGCGGCGAAAAGCGCGAAGAAACCGAATGGCACCGCGTCGTCATGTACAACCGCCTGGCTGAAATCGCCGGCGAATACCTGAAGAAGGGCCGCTCGGTCTACATCGAAGGCCGCCTCAAGACGCGCAAGTGGCAAGACAAGGACACCGGCGCCGACCGCTACAGCACCGAAATCGTCGCTGACCAGATGCAAATGCTGGGTGGCCGCGAAGACGGCGGCGGCGGTGGCGGCAGCTACGGTGGTGGCGGCGGCTATGACGACGCGCCGCGCCAGCAACGCGCCGCCCCTGCGCAGCGTCCCGCACCCCAGCAGCGCCCGGCGGCTCCCGCAGCGGCGCCAGCCAGCAGCGGCGCCAATCTGGCGGACATGGACGACGATATTCCGTTCTGATCACCAAGAAAGCACGAAAAAAAGCCCACCATGCTGGTGGGCTTTTTGTTGCGCGCTGCAAAAGTGCTGCAGGAAGCCGCCGTGCGCGAGGTTGTGAAAGAGGTCTGTCTGAACAGCCGAAATGGTCCGCAAGGCTGACTCCAGTTTCCGGAGAATTGAAGAACGCCGCCTTGCGGTGTTTTTATCATTTCAGATGTCGGTATATATCCATATTAAAAAATCTACGAACCACACCCGATTTTGGAATCTTTCGTGTCAATTTGAGAAGCGGTTTTGGCAGTATTCGAAAGGCTTGGTTGGTATTGGTAACAATATAAGTATCTAAATCTGACTCATCCGATCGATTTAGGCTTACAAGGGTTTTCCGTGTGCCTGAAGCACGGGTACTGCTTGCCGCTGGCTTGACTCTCTGATAGCCTTTTCGGCGGTCAAACGAATGTTCGAGGAAAAATAGTCCAGCTATTGGCCTGGGATGCTGCGGAAAGGGAACATCGATGGCAAGCAAGGATTTTGTTATAAATGCCGCAGCAAGCACATATAACTCTGACTCAGTGATAACGCCGCTTGGCACCTTTAACACTGATGATTTCTGGCGGCGGTTATTCTGCAATTGGAAAACACTGGCGGTCGCGGCGTTGCTTGGCGCGGTATGTGGAATTGCGGCCTATTTTCTTGTACCAAAAAAATGGCCTGCAACCGTTATTGTTCGGGTCGGTGATTTACAGCCTGGTCATCAATTCGAAGGCGAGCTGCTCGAACAGATGTCGCTGACGGCGGCGTGGATAAGCAGCACGGAATTTGCCGACGCCGTACTGGCGTCGATGGATCCTGCAGCGGCCGGCGATGCCGCGAACGAATCACGCGATGCCAAGCTGTTTCGGCAGACGCTGAGCGCGAAGGGGATACCTGGCAGCCAGTTGGTGAGGGTGGATTATCTGGGCTACTCTCACCCCCGAATGCAGGCATATGTTGACGCGATAGGTCGGCAGGTGCGCGCGTCCCACGAGAAGATCATGGTGGCCCGCCTGGAAGCGCTGAAAGGCTTACGGAATAAATATGATGGCGAGCTTGAAGCGCAGGAGAGAAGATACCAGAGCTTACGCCGTGAGTACGAAGATATTCTGCGCGAGCCCTCGGGTTCGAAACTGGTAATGGCGCACCAAATTGGTGTGCAGCTTTCCGAAAGTGCGATGGTTGTCGACTTACTGAATAGAGCCGCATATGAGTTGGACCAGCGTATTGAAATGGCTGGGCGTTATTCTGCAGTTGTCACCCAAGCTGAAATTTATGTGGATCCCGCATTTCCAAGGCTAGGAAAATTTCTGCCGCCAGCAGTGCTGCTCGGTCTGCTGTGCGGGTTTATTTTTTTGGTTATTCGCGGCAAGACGCGCTTTGTTCTCCAGACGTAATCGTTGACCCTCGGAGTACTAACCGATCGGTATCTCCCATTTCTATCGCAGCGCCGGCTACCTCGAATGTCAACTTCATAACGTCTTTTGCGCTCCGGAAATTTCTTTGGTCGATCCGTGAAATTAATCAGACATTCCGTTTACAACCTACTCGGCCTGGGGCTTCCGCTACTCACCGCAGTATTCAGCATTCCGGTGCTCATCCGGGAACTTGGCGACGCCCGGTTTGGGCTGTTGACGCTGATCTGGGCGATCGTCAGCTACCTGAGCCTGTTCGACCTGGGATTGGGGCGCGCCTTGACGCAGCATCTGGCAGTGATGCTGGAAGGAAGGGAGCGGCGGCGTGTGGGCGCGCTGGTGGTGACTGCAATCGCCGTGATCGCGCTATTCAGTCTGGTCGCGGGCGCATTGATGGCCATCGTCGGCCCTTGGGGACTGGGATTCATCGATGCCGTGCCGGACAGGACGGAAGCCGTCAATGCCATCTGGATCATGGCGCTTGCGATGCCGGCCGTGGTGCTGACCGCGGGTTTCAGGGGAATTCTGGAAGCACGGCATGCATTTGCCGTAATCAATTTGATCCGGCTGCCGATGGGGCTGTTGACGTTTCTGGGCCCCTTGGCGGTGGTTCTTTATGGACCGCCGCGGCTGGACGTCATCACGATGGTTCTTGCCGGCGGACGTGTGGTGACCTGCGTCTTGCACGCTTGGTATGCGAAGCGCTACCTGCCGGACGATGTGGGCCCCTTCACCTTCGACAAGACGCTGATCCGGCCGCTTTGCAGTTCAGGGGGCTGGATGACCGTTAGCAACGTTGTCAGCCCGATCATGAGCTACGCCGACAGGTTCATTGTTGGCGCGGTGATTTCATCGGCGGCCGTTGCTTACTACGTCACCCCCCAGGAGTTGATTACCAAGTTGTCAATCCTGCCAGGTGCATTGACTGCGGTATTGTTCCCGGCGCTGGCGGCACAGATTGCCAGGCAGGATAAAACGGTAATACCGCTGATAACCAAGGCGGCAGGCTGGATATTTCTGACGCTGTTGCCCATAACCGCGGCCATCGCGATATTTGCCAAGGAACTTCTGACGTTGTGGGTGGGGGAGCCGTTCGCCTTGCAGAGCTACGTGCTGCTGCAGGTATTTTCCGCCGGCATGTTCATTACTTGCATCGCCCAGATTCCCTTTACAGTCATCCAGGGAGCGGGAAGGTCACATCTGACTGCCGTCATTCACCTGATCGAAGTGCCATTGTTTCTTGCCGCCTTGTTCTTTCTCGCGCGGCACTACGGTCTGACCGGCGCGGCAGTCGCATGGTTTCTCCGAGTGGCGATTGACGCTGCCCTGATGTTCTGGGGCGCCAAGGTGGTTCTGAATCGTTCGATGTTCAGCAATGGCCCGCTCAAGCTCCTGGCAGTGTCTGGCCTTGCGGTTGCAGGATTCTTGGGCGCGCTTGTACCGAGCGCATCCGTGCGGGCTGCTTGGCTGTTGATGGTTGTCGCGCTGGTGCTGTGGGTTGCATTTCGGGGCGGTGCGAGTCTTCACCGTAGGGGCAGAGCATGAGCGCGCACGCGGCAATGCCTACCCGCCTCGATTTGCGGATCGCATTTTATGTAGTCCTGCTTCCGTTTTTCCTCGTGTTTCTCGGCGATGTGCAGGTGCCCGTGGGCTCGAGCACAATGACGGTTCCGACGGGGATGTTCATCATTCTCCCGCTGCTCGTGACGCTCATGATGCTGCCTCGCATTGTGATTCCCACCTCGGCGCTGTTGTTGCTTGGCATTGTATTTTTTGGGGCGGTCGGGGTGGCGATGACACCCGAGAGCTTGTATATGCGGGCCGGCGCCGGTGCCTTGCCGATGATTTATGCAATAAGCACGTTGATTTTTTACGCGCAGGTTCATCAGTTCATCAAGCAGGAATGGATCGTACGCATGATGCTGGCGGGCGGGGCCGTGCTGGCAATCGCCGTCATTGTGCTTTTTTGCGTCGCTGTATTTAGCCCGGGCGATTATTACGCGCGCAAGCTATTTATCGCTACGCCGCTTGGCAGGTCAAATTATCTAGCCGCGTTTCTCGTTTTTCTGTTTGCGCTGGCCTCCGCGAAAATGCGCGTGATGCGATGGCTTTTTGCGCTCGCCATTTTTTGCACGATGTCCCGGGGCGGGGTGATCGTATTCGCACTATTCCTTCTGGCATTGCAGATGGACAGGAAGCGGCTGCTGTGGCTGGTGTGGGTGGTGCCCGTCGTGGCGTTTATTTCGGCGATTCTATTTTTTTCGATTGATATCGAAAATCACCTTCGCGAATATAGCGGACCGTTTGCCAGCGAACTGAGTTCCGTCGTGAATCGCCTGCTGTTGTGGTCGTTCAGTTTCGACCTCTGGCTTCAGCACCCGTGGTTTGGCATTGGCCCCAATACATTCCGAACTTTCGTAGAACTCAACCATGGGATCGAGGACGTTTGGGGGACGCATAACTCCATCCTCCAGCTGCTTCTGAATTACGGACTATTTGGTGCCATATTGTATGGATGGTACTTGCGGGTTATCTATAGGCAATTGCTCCGAGCAGAGCAATCGTCGCCGTGGTTTCGCTATCTACGTGTGGTTTTTGTCGTATTGCTGGTGTTTTCACTGTTCGAACCCCTTGTGGGTTCGGCAGCATTCGAGGTGTTGCTTGCATTCATGCTGGTTTTGGCACTGACACACGCCCTCCCCGCCGGCTCGGGAAGACTGATAATCATTGCGATAAGTTGCTCAGAAAATGGAAATATTGCTCTCCGTTGTGATTCCCACGCACAATCGCTCCAAGTATGCGATTCATGCGGTTCGCTCCATACTGGCCATCGGGGATCGCAGCCTGGAACTGGTCGTCAGTGACACCAGCACTGACGGACTGCTCGAGGAGCTTGTTCGCCAGGGCGATAATCCCCCCATAGAAGACCCGCGCTTCAAGTATTTGCGGCCCGCGGAAAAGATGGACATGACGGGCAATCACAATAATGTGATCGCTGCCGCGTCCGGGGAATTTGTTTGTCTGATTGGCGACGACGACACCATCACGGAAGACGCGTTGCTGGCGGCGCGTTGGGCCAAGGACAATCAGATCGACGTCATCGCGCCGAAGGTGATGTCGAATTATGTGTGGCCGGATTTCAGATCCAAGATCTTTGGCGCAGGCCACGCCGGCAGGTTATATCTGCCGAGCCGGATCGGCGCCCTGGTCGTTCGCGAATCTTCCGATAGCCTGTCCGAAGCGTTGGTGAACGCCGCGCAGGGAACGGACGGTCTTCCCAAGATCTACCACGGGATCGTGCGGCGCAGCCTGCTCGAAAAGATCAAGACGCTTTCGGGCGCCTTTTTCCATGGGTCCAGCCCCGATGTGTCCGGTGCGATAGGCTTGGCGTTGTGCGGGGGCCGGTTCGTGGAGATCGACTATCCCCTCACCATCCCCGGCGCATCCGGCGGCAGCAATACTGGCCGCAGCGCCATGAACCAGCACAAGGGAAAGCTGGGGCTTGAGTCACAAACCAAGGCGTTCGTGAGCGCCGGCTGGACCGAAGGGGTGCCGCGTTTTTTCTCCGTTGAAACTGTCTGGGCGCATGCTGCGCTGGAGACCGTTGCAAGGATTTCCCCGGCCGAGGTGCCGCGATTCAATTTTGCGCGGCTGATCGCCGTGTGCCAGACGTTGCATGGCGAGTACGCTTCCGAAATCGAGCAGGCGATTCCACTGGCCGCGGGCATCGTCGGCCTGACGCGATCCGATTTCCTCAGGAAAGTGGCGTTCGAGAAAAGGCGGTATCGCCGCCAGCGGCTAATCAGGCTCTTGCGCCGGGCCATGCGCCCCACGGTTGCCGGCGGCCGCGAATACACGGGGGCCATCGATACCGTCGCTCAGACGCCGGCGCTGCTCAAGGCGCATATGACGGACCGTCATTGGAGCTGGGACAAGGCGGTCAAGCGCTGACCGCCACTCGCAGCCCTCGGCGGCCGCTATTTTTTCCCGCGATCTGGCGCCGGTTGGTTGGCAGCCGGGAGAAAGGCCTGCACCAGAAAATCAATGAATGCGCGCGCGCGGGCCGTCTGATTGCGGCGCTGTGGATAGTAGACAAACAGGTCGGCCGACGGCAGCGCGAAATCGGGCAATACCACCCGCAGCCGGCCGCTTTCCAGATACTTGGCCAGATCCCATTCCGATCGGATGAGGATGCCGTGGCCATCCAGCGCCCAGCCCAGAACGATGTCGCCGTCGTTGCTGGAAAGCCCACCTTCGACCTTCACCACTTCCACGCGGCCTTGATGCGTAAAGCGCCAGACCCCATGCGCCTCGTCGTTTTGCCGGTGAAGAATGCACAGGTGATGGGCGAGGT
Organism: Pseudomonadota bacterium; assembly: GCA_023432075.1. Lineage (GTDB taxonomy): Bacteria > Pseudomonadota > Gammaproteobacteria > Burkholderiales > Burkholderiaceae_B > Achromobacter. The sequence goes on from JAEYVD010000884.1 coordinate 6,216, forward strand.
CGGCAAGGGTGGCCGGCGTGCCGTGCGCCTTCAGGTAGCGAGGCGAGGCGCACAGAAAGCGGCGGTTGGTCATGATGCGCCGGGCGGCAAGACGATTGTCGGGCAGCTCGCCGAAGCGGATGGCCAGATCGAAGCCGCCTTCCACCAGATCGATGGGACGGTCGGTGACCTCAAGTTCGACCTGGACCTGCGGATAGCGCTTTGCGAACGCCGAGACCAGCGGCGCGATGGTCGTGCGGCCGAAACCCAGCGTGGCATTGACGCGGATAAGACCACGCGGCTGCGCGCTGCTGCTGGACACCACGTCTTCCATTTCCCGCAGGTCGGCCAGGATCCGGACCGCGTAGGCGAGGTAGGTTTCGCCTTCGTTGGTGAGGCTGATGCTGCGCGTCGTGCGGTTGACCAGCCGCACGCCAAGGCGTTTTTCCATCAGCGCCAGCCGCTTGGTGGCCGCCGGTGGCGTCAGGTCCAACTGCCGCGCCGCCGCGGACAGGCTGCCCAGCCGCGCGATCAGCACGAAGAATTGCAGCTCTGAGGCAAGGTCGGCTTTCACTGGAAGTTAATAATCAAATGAACTTGGGTGAATTCTAGGGCAGGGATGCGCCACTAATCTATCGATTCACGATGCGCCCCAACTGGAGACAAGCCATGAGAATCGTCGACATCCGCGAGCAGACCCTGCCCATCAGTTCGCCTATCCGCAACGCCTACATCGACTTCAGCAAGATGACGCTAAGCCTGGTCGCCGTGATCACCGACGTGATCCGCGACGGCAAGCCGGTGGTCGGCTACGG
>JAEYVD010000893.1 GCA_023432075.1 Pseudomonadota bacterium
CCGCGCACCTTCACGGTTTCCGCGCGGGCGCCCGATTCCAGCCGCCAGGTGCCGTAGGCCACGTCGTTCTCGCGCACGACGATGCAGCGGTGGCGTTGCAGGTCGCCGGGCGTGCGCGGCTCGCCATGCGTCTCCAGGTAGCGGGGCGATGCGCACAGCAGGCGCCGGTTGGACGCGATCCGGCGCGCGGTCAGCCGCGCATCGGGCAGGTCGCCGAACCGCACCGCCACGTCAAAGCCTTCCTCGATCAGGTTCAGCGGCCTGTCGGTCAGCCGCATCTGCACTTCCACATCGGGGTACTGCCGGCAAAAGTCGGAGACGGCCGGCACGATGTGGGCCCGTCCGAAGCCGAACGTGGCGTTCAGCCGCAGCAGCCCCTGGGGCTGGGCGCGCGCGCTGGACACCGAGCGCTCCAGCGCCTGCAGGTCGGCCAGGATGCGGGATCCCTCGGCAAGATACAGCTCGCCTTCCTGCGTCACGCTGACCCGGCGGGTGGTGCGGTTCAAAAGGCGCACCCCCAGGCGCTGCTCCAGCTTGGCCAGGCGCGTGCTGACCGCGGGCGGGGTCAGTCCCAGTTCGCGGGCGGTGGCGGACAGGTTGCCGTGCTTGACCACGAGCGAGAAAAAGGCGAGATCGGAGAGCGCATCCATGGCTATTTATAAATCCGATTTAACAAAGCTTTATTTTTTCTCCGAATTATAAGAACCGACTGGGTCTATACACTGGGTTCACCGATACAGAGCCGCACCCACGCGGCCAACCGAGGAGACCCGAAAAATGAAGACAGCCAGATTGGCCGGCGTATTGTGCGCCGCCCTTGCCGCATCCTGTTGGGCCCATTCCGCCGCCGCCAGCAACGCCTTTCCCGCGCGCGCGGTGACGCTGATCGTGCCGTTCGCGCCGGGCGGCAGCGTGGACATCGCGGCCCGCCTGATCTCCGACGCGTGGGCCAAGGAACTGGGGCAGAGCGTGATCGTGGAGAACCGCGCCGGCGCGTCCGGCAACATCGGCATGACGGCCGTGGCGCGCGCAGAGCCCAACGGCTACACGCTGGGCATCAACACCATGTCGCTGGCGATCAATCCGGCGCTCTTCAAGACCATGCCGTTCGACACCGCGAAGGACTTGCGGTCCGTGGGCACGGTGGGCACGTCGCAGCATGTGCTGACGGTCACCAATGCGTTGCCCGTGCAGTCGGTGAGCGAACTGCTGGCCTATGTGCGCGCCCGTCCCGCCAACGACCTGAGCTTTGGCTCGGCCGGCACCGGCAGCACGTTCCACATGGCGGCCGAGTTGTTCAAGTCCGTTTCCAAGACGCAGATCATGCACGTGCCGTACAAGGGCGGCTGTCCCGCCATGCTGGACACGATCAGCGGACAGGTGCAGATGAGCTTTCCGGTGCTGTCCGCGGCCAAGCCGCAGGTCGATGGCAAGAAGCTGCGCGCGCTGGGGGTGACGGGCACGACGCGCTCGCCGCTGCTGCCGGACGTGCCGACCATCGCCGAGTCTGGCCTGCCCGGCTACGAATTCAACACCTGGTTCGTCATCAGCGCGCCGGCCGGGACGCCGCAGCCGGTCATCGACACGCTGAACGCCAAGCTTGGCCAGGCGCTGAAATCGGCCGCGCTGACGCAGCGCATGCAGAAAGAGGGCTTCGAACCCCTGATCACGTCGCCGGACAAGACCGATGCGATGGTGGCCGCGGAGATGACGCGCTGGTCCGGCATCGTCAAGGAAGCCGGGATCGAGGCGAATTGATCGCCTTCCAAGGTTTAACGCGCACTACCCGCCCGCGCGCGCCGCGGGCGCATTCTTCAAGCAAGGAAGCACAGACATGCCCGGCATGACGCTATACGACAAACTGGTGGCCAGCCATGAGGTGGCCCGGATCGACGGCGAGCACGTGTTGCTCTACGTCGACCTGCACATCATGAACGAGTACACCAGCCCGCAGGCCTTCAGCGGCCTGGCCGCGCGCGGCCGCGGCGTCTTGCGGCCCGGGCAGCAGATGGCGGTGGTGGACCACATCATCCCCACGCATCCCGTGCCGTCCGCGCTGCGCGTGATCGCCGACGACGCCTCGTCGCGCCAGGCGTTGAACCTGAAGCGAAATTGCGACGAACAGCGCATCGCGCTCTTTGACACCACTGATCCGCTGCAGGGCATCGAGCACGTCATCGCGCCGGAACACGGCATGATCCTGCCCGGCATGGTGGTCCTGTGCGGCGACAGCCACACCACCACGTATGGCGCGCTGGGCGCCCTGGGCTTTGGCATCGGGACGAGCGAAGTCGAGCACATCCTGGCGACGCAGACGCTGGTGTACAGCGTGGCGCGCAACATGCGGATCCGCATCGACGGCACGCTGCCGGCGCATGTGTCGGCCAAGGATCTGGTCATCTACATCGTGCACCGCATCGGCGCGCAGGGCGCGCGCGGCCATGCCGTGGAGTTCTGCGGCGAGGCCGTGGCCGCGCTGTCCGCCGAAGCGCGCATGACCCTGTGCAACATGACGGTGGAGGCCGGCGCGCGCGCCGCGCTGATCGCGCCGGACGCCGTCACCGACGCCTACGTCACGGCGCACGCGCCGCAGCTGCGCGGCGCATTGCTGGACGAAGCGCGCGCCTGGTGGGCCACGCTGCGCTCGGACGACGGCGCGCACTTCGATGTGGAACACGTGTTTGACGCGAGCCGCATCGCGCCCTTCGTGACGTGGGGCACGAGCCCGGACCAGGCGATTGCCGTCGACGGCGCGGTGCCGGATCCGCGCGACGAGCCCGACACGCTGGCCCGGCTGGCGCTGGAGAAGGCGATGGACTACATCGGCCTTGCCGCCGGCCAGCCGATCGCCGGGGTGCCGATCGATCGGGTGTTCATCGGCTCCTGTACGAACGGCCGAATCGAGGACCTGCGCGTCGTCGCGGATCTGGCGCGCGGCAGGAAGGTGGCCGCGGGGGTACGCGCGATGGTGGTGCCGGGGTCAGGCGCCGTGCGCGCGCAGGCCGAAGCCGAGGGGCTGGCGGCCGACCTGATCGCGGCGGGTTTCGAATGGCGCCAGCCCGGCTGTTCGATGTGCCTGGCGATGAACGACGACGTGTTGCGCCCGGGCGAGCGCTGCGCGTCCACCACCAACCGGAATTTCGAGGGACGCCAGGGGCGGGCAGGGCGCACGCACCTGATGAGTCCCGCTATGGCCGCCGCCGCCGCGCTGGCTGGCCGAATCGTCGACGTGCGCGCATGGGGAGACGCCAAATGACTGCAATGATCGAAGGCGTGGCCGCGCCGCTGCCGTATTCCAATCTGGACACCGACCAGATCATGCCCAAGCAGTTTCTGCGCATCATCGA
>JAEYVD010000898.1 GCA_023432075.1 Pseudomonadota bacterium
TGCGAGTCAGGCGCGTGGCCAGGGAGGTGTCGCGCGGCAACACCTCGGAATACGCAGGCACCAACAACACATCGTCGAAGGTGAGCGCTTTTTGTACGAGACGCATGGGTAACTCCGGGCGCAAAGCAAGATTATACGCCGCCAGCCTGATTTGACTAGGTGTTAACCATAAGTTGGGGTGGATATTTATGACACTGCAACGACGCGCCATGCTTCGTGGATTATTTTTACCCGGATCATATTGACAGAGAATTTTGCCGGGGTAATAATTCCCCTCATCAATTAACCCGGATGAAAATATGACTTCCGCCCTTTCCGACTTTCATACCGCCTTCGAAGGCCATCGGCTGTTGGCCGCGGGTTCGTTGGCAGCCGTGGCGCTGGCGGTCAAGCGGGCGTTGGCTGCCCGCCGCAATGACGCCGTGCTGGTGTTCCAGGATTCGACCGGCCAGCAGGTCGATCTGGACCTGAGCGGCGACGACGCGCAAATCGCCGACCGGTATGCCCGCATGCAGACTACAGCCCCGGTGATTGAAAACGCCCCGCCCGACGAGGCGCCGCGTGGCCGGGGCCGCCCGAAGCTGGGCGTGGTGCCGCGCGAAGTGACCCTGCTGCCGCGCCATTGGGATTGGCTGGCCGCCCAGCCCGGCGGCGCATCGGTGGCCTTGCGCAAACTGGTCGAGCAGGCCCGCCGCGACAACGAGGCGCAGGACGCGCGACGCTTGCGGCAAGAGGCTGCCTACCGATTCATGACCAGCGTCGCGGGCGACCTGCCCGGCTTCGAGGAAGCGACGCGCGCGCTCTACGCGAACGATCGCGACGCCTACGCGCGGCACATGGGCCCGTGGCCGCAGGATGTGCGCCACTATGCGATGACGCTGGCGTGGGACGCGCCCGAAGGGCCGGCCGAAGCGGTTTGACCCCCGCCGCTCGCTTGGCGCGCGCAGATTGCTGTTGCAATTGAACCCTGGAGAATCGCGGTACGCGGGCGTAACGTGAAACGGCGGCATATGCCGCGTTGCCTTGGCAGGTACGCATCATGACGCCCTCCACTTCCCGCCCCAATACCCACCACGCGGCGCCCGCCGCGGCGCCCGATACGCATGCGCCGCCGCACGCGGACAGGGAACGCGCAAAATCCGATCACCAGCATGACGAAGCCCGGCGCAAGGCGCTGGTCGGTTCGCAGCACAAGGAGAACACGCGCGCCGTGGCAACGCCGCGCTATCACGGCCACCGGGGCGGCTGAACGCGCCTTTCATAGGCCTTGGCGGTGCGCTTTGCGGCCATCCGCTTTTTGGCCATCCGCTTGCACCCGCGCTTATCGGCATCGCCACGCACACCCTTCCAATGCGAAGGCCGAAAGCGCGCCCCGGACCATCCGATCGGATTTATGAGGTATGTTCCTGGAACTACCGACGGATCCAAAAGATGCAGTCCGACGAAAACTACCTACTCTATGACGGCGATTGCCCCTTCTGCTCGAACTACGTGCGGATGATGCGGCTGCGCAAGGCCGCCGGGCCCATCGCCATGCTGAACATGCGCGACCATCCCGAGCTGGCGGCTCGCCATCGCGCGCAAGGCTATGACCTGAACGAGGGCATGCTCCTGCATCTGGACGGCCGCGACTATTGGGGCGCCTACGCCATCCACCGGCTGGCCTTGCTCAGCACTGGCAGCGATGTGTTCAACCGCCTGAACGCCACCATCTTCAGCAACGCCTGCCTGTCCAAGGCGTTGTATCCCTTCATGCGCACGGGCCGCAGTTTGACGCTGACCTTGCTGGGCAAGAAAAAAATGCCGTGATGCGCTCGCCGCGCAATACGCGGAGCGGGGCCCTGCACACACCCGGTTCGCTGGTGCACCGCGCGCCCTGCGCCTGCGCGCCGCGCGGCGCAGGCGGCCCGCCCGCCGACCGCACCCTCCTTATCCAATCAACCCGGAATTGACTTGATGATCTACCTCTTTGGCGCCCTGCTTCTTGGATGTACGCTGGCCGCGGCCGTCTATCGCCGCCTGCAGCGCAGGGCAGAGGATTCCGGCCGCGCCATGTCGCGCGACATGCTGGCGGGCGCTGCGATCTTTGCATTCATGGGGCCCGCCGTCGGCATGCTGGTCATGGCCGTGACCATCGCCATCGGCTCGCAGGATCCGGAGATGCTGCTGTTCGGCCTGTACGGCTTGCCGTGGGCCTATATTTTTGGCGGGATTCCGGCGCTGTTATGCGGCATGACCGCAGGTGCGCTCAAGCCTATCGCGCCAAATTGGCTGGCAATCCTGCGCATGGGGCTCATTGGCGCGGCCTATGCGTTCATCTTCCTGATGACGTTCGGCGGGCAGGACCGGACCCTGAAATCCCTGGGCTTTCCGCTGTTCATGGGCGCCCTGCCCGCCGCCGTGGCCGGACTGCTGTGCGCGCGGGTGTTCTACGGCAAGCCGGTGGCGGTTCGCTAGCCGGCTCAGGGCCGGCAGCCGGAATCAAACGCTACGGCTTTACCGTACGGGCGAAGAAGAATCGCAGCATCTCGGCCGTGGCGTCCGGACCGGTCCGGTCCGTGTACGAGCCTTGGTCCGATCCGCCTGACCAGGCGTGACCGGCGCCGTGAACCTCCCAACGTTCCGCGACGATGTCGCCTGCGGCATCGCGGTACACATGCCGGGTGCTGTGGCGCTTGTGGGCGGCGCCCGGCACGCGAACGGTCTCGACACGCACGTCGGTCCCCACGCTGGCAGCGATCACGTTGTTGGCGTTGGCGGGGTGCACGGTGGCGTCGCGGTCGCCATGAAAGACAATGACCGGCACGCCATCGTTAAGCGGCGCGGCCGTTTTCAGTCCCACGCCTTTCATGGCGGACAAGGCCGACGGAAGATCCGACGCCGCGCCGGCGGCCAACCCCGAATGCACGCCTGCCGCCGCGTAGAGCTGGGGATAGACGCCGGCAAGGATCGCGGCCATTGCGCCACCCGCCGACAGACCGGCGACATACACGCGCGCGGGATCAATGTTGTGGGAGGCAATGACCTCGCGCGTCATGCCCGCCAGGATGGACGGTTCGCCGCGTCCTTGCTGCTGGTGGTTGTGTTTGAACCAGTTCCAGCACTTTTGCGGATTGGCGTCGCGCGATTGCACGGGATAGAGCACGTAAAAGCCCTGCTCGCGGGCGGCCTGGTTCATGGCGGTGCCCGCCGCGAAATCGTCGGCATCCTGCGTGCAGCCGTGCAACATGACCACCAGCGCACGGGGCGCGCCATCCGGGTTGGGCGGCACGTAGAGCTTGTAGCCGCGCTGTCCGGACGCATTGCGAAACGCCCCCGCCGTGAACTTGTCTTCGGTCACGCCCGCGTTGTGCACGGGCCCGGCCGCGTCGCCCGAGACGGGTCGTGCGGGGCCCGGCGCGCGGGTCGTTTCGGGAACCTCCCAGGCTTGAACGTCGATGACGTCGGCATCGTCATCGCGAGGCGCGGCGGCGGCCGCGGCCGGCAAGCCCCGCAGCGCGGCCTGGATCGCGGCGGTTGCCGCCGTCAGATCGCCGGCTTGCGTGAGCTGGGTAGCCCGGTTCATGAAGTGCTGGAATTCAGGGTGCATGAGATGACCTTTGTGTGCGGCGTGACGATCAGCGGATGCGCTGACGCAAGGCGGCTTTGACGGCGGGGCTGGCATGCAGCGCCCCCAAGACCGTGAGAGATTCGATGGTGGCAAGCGCCAGCTCTGGCGTGACGTCGGATGCAATGGTCGCCAGGCCCAACACGCGGATCTGGAGCATTTCGCCGGCGGCCTGGACCGCAAGCAAATCCTGGGTGGTGTAGTGCTGGATGCCGAGCACCAGCGTTTTCCGGCTGACTGCCTGGCGCACCGCGTCGCCGTGGGTGGCGAGTTGATTGCGGATTGCCGTGCGGATCAGGTCCGTTCGGTTTGCATAGAACCCTTCTTGCACGAGCAGATCGATCTGGCCAAGGTCGACATAACCCAGGTTGATCGTGATCTTTTCGTCCGCAGGTTTGGGCGTGGAGGCGAGTTGTGAGGTGCGAGGCGGCATGGATCGAATGATAAACCATCCACTTGGATGGTTTATGGATGTTTCAACTTGATATATCCGAGAGGGGTCTTATTGCCGCTGGCAAGGCACGCGGTGATGGCGCTACTGTCGTCGTGAACCTCAGGGGATTCCTATGCCGCCACGCCTTGTTTCGGGCTTGCTCATGTTCATGGCATGCAGCGCCGCGGCCAGCGCACAGCCGGCGCAGCGGGATCTGTACGGCGCCCTGATCGTCTCTTCAACCTACCGTTATTACGCCGCGATCCTGTACGGCACCGCCGCGGCGGCCCGCCGCAGCGCGCTGGCCGCCTGCGAGGAAGACGAGCCCGCCGCCACATGCGTGGTGTACGCAAACTTCAGGAACCAATGCGTGGCGGTGGCCGCGAACGGTACGCAGCATGTTGTCGCCATCGGCGAGACGGCGTGGGAAGGCCCGCAAACGGGGGATTACAGCCTGCGGCTGTGCCATGACAAGACGGGATCCGAGTGCCGGCTGGTGCTGAGCGCGTGCTCGACCCGCGCGCAGCAATTGCAGGACGAAAGCGCCCGCGCCGACGCGGTCAGGGTGATGCGATTTGCGCCGGACCTCGCGCCGCGGCGCTAGAAACCCGATGGGTTCATCCCTGTCCGCCGCGGCGGATCGCGTCCGGGGTATCCAGTTTTGCCACGCGCTGCAGGAACGCATCCAGCGCCGGGTTGTCGTGCTGCGCGTGCCATGCCAGGTACATATCCGCGTACAGGTTGCGCTGGTCGATCGGCCGGAACACCACGCCTTCAAAGCGCAGTTCCCGCGCCGAATCCGGCACGATGCCCACGCCCAGCCCGGCGCGTACGAGCGCCAGCAGCGTATGCGTCTGCCCGGCGCGCTGCACGTACTGCGGCTGCACATCTGCCAACCCGAACGCGCCCACGATGCGGTCATAGAAATACTTTCCTTCCCGCGGCGAATACAGCACGAACGGCTGGCCTTGAAGCAACCGCAGGGGCACGGTGGCGTGTTCGCACAAGGGCGAATCGGCAGGCAGCGCCAGGACCAGCGGTTCGCGTTCGACCAGGCGTGATTCGATGCCGGCCTGCTGCGGCACGCTGCGCGCCAGGATGGCGTCCAGCTCATGGGCCAGGAGCAGGCGCGCGAGTTCGGTCGTGACGGTTTCGCGAAGCTGGATCTCCACGCCCGCCAGCAGCTTGCGCGCCTGCATGATGAGCGACGGCATCAGGCGGTACGACGCCACGGCAGTAAAGCCCAGCGTAATGTGGCCGGCCTCGCCACCCGATGTGCGGCGCGCGGTGGCGGCCGCCTGCGCTGAAAACTCCAGCAGGTGGCGAGCATCGCGCAGAAAGCGCCGGCCCGCAGCGCTTAGCACGACCTGACGGCTGTTGCGCTCGAAGAGCGTGACGCCCAGATCCTGCTCCAGCAACTGGATCTGGCGCGATAGCGGCGGCTGCGTCATGCACAGCCGTTCGGCGGCTCGGCCGAAGTGCAGTTCCTCGGCAACCGCAATGAAGCATTCGAGCTGACGGAATTCCATCGATTCAATCCTTGAATTGATTGATGCTATTTATAGCTCGAACGGATATCCATGGACAGGCCTCCCTATACTCGCCTGCAGGGCCGCGAATCCGGTCCGCCAAGCATCAGGAGCCTTACCCGCAGCACCATTTTTTGCGGCCTCGCCGCCATCAACGCCATAAAAGAGAAAATCCATGGAGACAAAGAACCCCGCCCGGATCCGCGTCCGGCTCCTCGCCGCGGCGCTGGCCCTGGCCGCCACCGCGGCCATGCCCCACGCGGCCAGCGCCGCCGGCTATCCGGAACGCCCGATCAATCTCATCGTTCCCTTCTCGCCCGGCGGCGGCACCGACATCTCGGCGCGGTTGCTGGCCGCGGCCCTGGGTGAAAAATTCTCGTCGTCGGTGGTGGTGGACAACCGGCCGGGCGCGGGCGGCCAGATCGCCGCCGACCTGGTGGCCCGTTCGCAGCCCGACGGCTACACGCTGCTGTTCGCGAACTCGGGCATGCTGGCGATCAACCCCTGGATCTACAAGCTGCATTCCGACCCGGTGAAGGCGTTTGCGCCCGTATCGCTGTTTTCGGACCTGCCGTTTGTGCTGGTGGTGCCCGCCAGCCTGCCGGCCAAGAACGTGGCGGAACTGGTCACGCTGACCAAGTCCCAGCCGGGCAAGCACACGTTTGCCAGCTCGGGCACGGGCGGCGCGCCCCATCTGTCCGGCGAAATCTTCCAAGAAGCCACGGGCGTGGATCTGGTGCACGTGCCCTACAAGGGCGGCGGCCCGGCCATGACCGACCTGATGGCCGGTCGCGTCGACATGCTGTTCGCCTCGGTCCTGGAGACCATGCCCTACGTCACGGCCGGCAAGCTGCGCGCGCTGGCCGTCACCGGTGCGACGCGTTCGCCCGCCATGCCGGACGTGCCCACCATCGACGAAGCCGGCGTGAAGAACGCGCAAAGCGGTTCGTGGACAGCGGTGCTGGCGCCTGCCGGCACGCCGCAGGCCGTGATCGACAAGCTTTCCGAGGCCATCCGCGCCGTCGCGGCCGATCCGGCCGTCAAGGCCAAGCTGGAATCGCAGGGCGCCGTGGCGCATGGCTCAACGCCAAAGGAACTGCAGGATCTGGCCGCCAGCGAGCGCGAACGTTATGGGCAGATAATCAAGTCCCGCAACATCCAGACCAACTGATTCCGGTCCCGGCCCGCTTCGGCGGGCCTTTTCCTCTAATTAGATAAGCCGTATCCATGACTGCATCCCTTCCCGCTTCCGCCGCCGATCTGCTGATGGTCGGTCCCCTGCTGCCCGACCTGGTGGCCGACCTGGAATCGCGCTACCGCGTCCATCGCCTCTGGGAGGCC
>JAEYVD010000004.1 GCA_023432075.1 Pseudomonadota bacterium
GAAGAACTGATGGCCCGCGAGGGCGCCTACTACCGCCTCTATCAGGCGCAGGCGCGCCAGGCGGAAGCCGACGCCCAGGCGTCGGGCAGCGAAGACATGGCCGCCGTGGCCTGACGCGGAAACGGAAATCTCGCCATGACCCTGCCGTTCTTTCAATTGCGCCGCAACGCCTTTGGACGCCTGGAATTCCAGGCCGCCGATGGGGAGTCGCATGAAGGTGTCCTGCCGGTGCGCGCGTTCCCGATCAGCGAGGCGGGCCGCGGCCTGTCGCTGGTGACCAGCGACGGGCACGAGCTGTTGTGGATCGAACACCTGTCCGACGTCCCTCCCGAGCCGCGCGCCCTGATCGAAGAGGAACTTGCCAGCCGCGAGTTCATGCCCGAGATCCGCAAGCTGATCAGCGTTTCCACCTACGCCACGCCCAGCGTCTGGAAGGTCGAGACCGACCGCGGCCCGACCTCGTTCACCTTACGCGGTGAAGAAGACATCCGCCGCCTGTCCGCCCAGACGCTGCTCATCGCCGACAACCACGGCATCTTCTATCTGGTGCGCGACATCCAGTCGCTGGACAAACACAGCCGCAAGCTGCTGGACCGGTTTCTCTGACGGTTCAGGCGGGCTTTCTAGAGTTGGTGTCAGACACCCGGGGATAGCGGCTTCAGCCTGCGCGCGGGTTTCAGGGGTGTCAGACACCGCTGCGGCCACACGTTACCGGCATTACGCACGCAGCCCCTTGAACGGCGTGTGCGATTCCAGTTCCCCCAGATAATCCGTCACTGCCGCGGTTTCCTCGTCCAGGAAGTTCTGGATCGCCTCGGCAAAACCCGGGTGCGCCACCCAGTGCGCAGACCACGTCGGCGTGGGCAGCAGCCCGCGCGCCATCTTGTGTTCGCCTTGCGCGCCGCCTTCAAAGCGCGCGATGCCATGCGCGATGCAATACGCGATCGACTGCATGTAGCACGTCTCGAAATGCAGTCCCGGCACATATTCCGTCGCGCCCCAGTAGCGCCCGTACAGGGCGTCGCCGCCCGCCAGATTCAGGGCGCACGCCACCGGCTCGCCGTCGCGTTCGGCCAGGATCAGCACGAAGGCGTCGGGCTGGTCGCGATGCGCCTGGTCGAAGAACTCGCGGCTCAGGTAGGGCGGGTTGCCGTGGTTGAAATAGGTGCGGCAATAGCAGTTGTAGAAGAAATCCAGTTCCTCGGCGCCAATTTCGCCGCCACGCAGCCAGCGGAACGCGAGGCCGGCCGCCGCGACCTTCTTGCGGTCCTGGCGGATCTTCTTGCGCTTGTCGTGGCTCATGGCGGACAGGAACGCGTCGAAGTCGGCGTAGCCCGCGTTGGTCCAGTGAAACTGCACGCTCTCGCGGATCATGAAGCCGGCTTCCCGCAGCGCACGCACGTCGGCGTCGATGGGAAAGAGCAGGTGCAGCGACGACACGTTGACCTCTTCGGCAAACGCCACCAGCCCGCGCACCAGCGTCGCGCGGTCTTCGTCGTTGGCCGCCAACAGCCGCGGGCCGGTGACCGGCGTGAACGGGATGGCCGACAACAGCTTCGGGTAGTAGCGCATGCCGTGCCGCTGAAAGGCGTCGGCCCACGCGTAGTCGAACACATACTCGCCCCGCGAATGCGACTTCAGGTAAAGCGGCACGGCCCCGGCCAGCACATCGTCCCGCCACAACGCCATGAAATGCGGGGCCCAGCCCGTCTGGCGCGATGCGCAGCCGGTCTCGTGCAGCGCCAGCAGAAAGGCGTGGCGCAGAAAAGGCTGATCCCCGGCCAGCGCGTCCCATTGGCGGGCGTCGATGCGGGACAGATCGGTTTCCAAGGTAAGGCGCAGGGCATCCATCCGCGAATGATAAAGTCTTCGGCAATGCCTGGCGTGCAAGCCATGGCAATGACAGGGATTTGAGGCGCCCAGGCGGCGCCCGGGAACGACGGCAACATGGACAGCAGCAAGACGGCCCCCGGCGGGCAGGAGGACGATGCGCTTTGCATCCGCGCGCAGGCGCTGGCGGCGCTGGCCGCCACGGCATGGCCCGAGAAGCTGGCGCGCGTGCGCGCCATTGCCGACGATGCGCGGCTCGATTGCGCACGCGTCTTTGCGCCGGTCGCGGGATTGCCCGGCCGCCCGCCGCGGCCCGAACTGGTCCCGCCGGCCCAGGTCAGCCAGCGTTCCATGGCCACGCAGGAGGGCCGGGCGGCGCTGCTGCACGCGCTGGCTCACATCGAATTCAACGCCGTGAACCTGGCGCTGGACATCATGTGGCGCTTTGCCGGCATGCCCGAGGCTTTCTACCGCGACTGGCTGCGCGTGGCGCGCGAAGAGGCGCTGCACTTCGACCTGCTGCGCCAGCGCCTGGACGCGCTGGGATTCGCCTATGGCGACTTCCCCGCGCATAACGGCTTATGGGATATGGCCGAGCGCACGCGGGACGACCTGCTGGCGCGCCTGGCGCTGGTGCCGCGCACGCTCGAGGCGCGCGGCCTGGACGCGTCCCCCATGATCCGGAACAAGCTGGCGGGCGCGGGCGATGCGCAAAGCGCGGCCATCGTGGACATCATCCTGCGCGACGAAATCGGCCATGTCGCGATCGGCAA
>JAEYVD010000008.1 GCA_023432075.1 Pseudomonadota bacterium
GCGTCCGCCTCGTTGCCCAGATCGGTGCCGCTCGCCCAGGATGCCAGATTGGTTTGCATGATGTCCTACAGCTCCAGGACCAGGCGGCCGGGGTTGAACAGGCCGGCGGGATCAAGTTCCTGCTTCAGCCGGCGGGTGATCGCGCCAATGCCGGGCGCAAGCGGGTGAAACACGCCATCGGCCGGCGGCGCGGTGTCCGCAGGCCGGAACAGCGTGGCATGGCCGCCATGCTGGCCCGCCACGTCGCGCAGTTGGGCCGCATCGTGCGAGCCGCTTAGCCATCGCTGGCCGCCGCCCCATTCGATCAGCGTCGTCCCCAGTTCCAGGTCGGCCGTGGTGGGCGGCAAGGCAAGGCGCCACAAGGGCTGCCCGGGCGCAAAGAACGCGTGGGTCTGCTCGCGCAACGACTGCCACCACGCCGCCGCGGCCTCGGGCGCCATCAGGTCGCCGCCAATCAGCCCTCGCGCGCTGGCGAGCGCGGGCGGCGCGCCCGACAGGCGCACCATCGTCATGCCGTCGGCCCCACCGGTTTCGCTTGTCCAGCTCGATGCGGAGATCGGCAATGGCTTGCCGCGCCAGAAGGCAAAGTTGGCCAGCGCTTGCGCCTGCGTGGCGGGCAGCGCCAGCGTCATCTCTTCCATCGGCTTGGGCACGACCTTGAGCGACACCTCCAGGATGGCGCCAAAGATGCCATGCGAGCCGGCCAGTAGGCGCGACACGTCATAACCCGCCACGTTCTTCATGACCTCGCCGCCGAAGGACAGGATGCGCCCTTCGGAATCCAGCAGTTGCGCTCCCAACACAAAATCCTTCAAGGCGCCGGCGCTCATGCGGCGCGGGCCCGACAGGCCGGCGGCCACGCAGCCGCCGACGGTCGCGGCAGGCGCGAAATGCGGCGGTTCGAAGGCCAGCATCTGGCCGTGCTCGGCAAGCGCGGCTTCCAGTTCGGCCAGCGGCGTGCCGGCGCGCACGGTCACCACGAGTTCGGACGGGTGATAGCTGACGATGCCGCGGTAAGGCGTCATATCCAGCAGGCAATGGCCATCCTGCGGCCTGACCGGACGATAGTTGCCGTAGAACCGCTTGCTGCCGCCGCCCATCACGAACAGGGGTTTGTGACCGGCACGGGCCGTCATGACCTGGTCGCACAATTCCGACAGGACAAAATCCATAAGGGATACGTCCTAGAAACGGGCGAGATCGGGGAAGCGCAATTCTCCCGCATGGACGTGCATCTTGCCGTATTCGGCGCAGCGAGCCAGCGTGGGGATGACCTTTTCAGGATTGAGCAGGCACGGCGGATCGAAGGCCCGCTTGACTGCCAGGAACGCGTCGAGTTCTTCGCGAGAGAATTGCACGCACATTTGATTTATTTTCTCCATTCCCACACCGTGCTCTCCAGTCACGGTTCCTCCCACCTGCACGCACAGCTCAAGAATGGCCGCGCCAAATTTTTCGGCGCGTTCCACCTCGTCCGGCTTATTCGAATCGAACAGGATCAGCGGATGCAGATTGCCGTCGCCGGCATGAAAGACGTTGGCGCATCGCAGGCCGAATTCGTCTTCCATCTGTTCGATGGCGCCCAGCACGCGCGCCAGATGACGGCGCGGAATCGTGCCGTCCATGCAGTAGTAATCCGGCGACACGCGCCCGGCGGCGGGAAACGCGTTCTTGCGCCCCGCCCAGAATTTCAGCCGTTCGGCCTCGGACGCCGACACCTGGCAGCGCGTGGCGCCGGCCTGCCGGAACACCGCCTCCATGCGCGCGATCTCGTGCGCCACCTCTTCGGGCGTGCCGTCCGATTCGCATAGCAGGATGGCCTGCGCATCCATGTCGTAGCCCGCACGGACAAACGGTTCCACCATGTGCGTCGCGCGGCGGTCCATCATTTCCAGGCCGGCGGGGATCATGCCCGCCGCGATCACCTGCGTGACCGCATTGCCTGCGGCCTCGACGCTGGAAAAACTGGCCATGACCACCTGCTGGCACGCAGGCTTGGGAATGAGCTTGACGGTCACTTCGGTGACGACGCCCAGCATGCCCTCCGATCCGATGAACACCGACAGCAGATCCAGCCCTGGCGCATCGGGCGCGTGCGATCCCAGCTCAACCACATCGCCGTCTATCGTGACCACGCGCACGCGCAGCACGTTGTGCACGGTAAGGCCGTACTTCAGGCAATGCACGCCGCCGGAGTTTTCCGCCACGTTGCCGCCGATGGAGCAGGCAATCTGGCTGGACGGATCCGGCGCGTAGTAAAGGCCGTAAGGCGACACCGCTTCGGAGATGGCAAGGTTGCGCACGCCGGGTTCGACGATGGCGGTCGCACTGGCCAGGTCGATATGCTTGATGCGGTTGAACTTGGACAGCCCAAGCAGCACGCCCTGGCTGTGCGGCATGGCGCCGCCCGACAATCCGGTTCCGGCGCCACGCGCCACGATCGGCGCATTCAGCCGCTTGCACACGCGCATGATGGCCTGCACCTGCGCTTCGGTTTCGGGCAGGGCAACCACCGCGGGTATGGAGCGGTAAAGGGATAGGCCGTCGCACTCGTAAGGACGTGTGTCCTCTTCGCGATACA
>JAEYVD010000022.1 GCA_023432075.1 Pseudomonadota bacterium
GACAGCAGCGTGCCGTTCGGGACGATCACGTCGGCGCCGTCGAACGTCTTGATGCGGGTGGCGCGCATGCCGATATCCCTTACCTGGCCCGACGTGCCGCCGATTTCCACGACATCGCCGGGCTGGATCGGCCGCTCGAACATCAAGATCAGGCCCGACACGAAGTTGTTCACCACGCCCTGCAGGCCAAAGCCGATGCCCACGCCCAAGGCACCGAACACGATGGTGAGCTGGCTGGTCTGGAAACCCGCGGCCGAGAGCGCGATGCCCAATCCCAGCAGCAGCACCAGGTAGTACGACAGGGAGGCGATGCTATTGCCGACGCCGCGTGGCAGCGACATGCGGGTCAGGACCTCGTCGTGCAGGATGAGGCGCACCGCGCGCGCGGCCCAGAAGGCAATCACGACCGAGACTGCGAAGACCAGGATGTTGCCCAGGCTGATCGAGACTTCGCCGACTTCCAGCGTATAGGACAGCACCTGCGTCACGAAGGCGTAGGTGGCGCGCAGGACGCGGAAGCGGTCCATGGTGTAGACCGCCCAGCCCACGACCGCGGCGGCGCTGACCAGCCGGATCAGCAGCAACACCAGCGGCGGCGCGTGCTCGCGCGCCAGCCGGAAGCGCGAGATGCCCTGACGGGCCAGCAGAAGCTGCAGCAGGGTGATGATGACGGTGACGCCCGCATACAGCACCAGCCCGAAGTAACCGCTGCCGATGATGCCGCTGGTCAGCATTTCGGACAGCGAGACGTTGCCGATAAGATTGGCGCCCAGCGATACGCACAGCAGGGCCGCCGCGCTCCAGGCCACGCCGCGCAGGGCGCGCACCAGCCGCTCTGAGCCGGGCGGATAGGTCTGGCGCCGTCCGCGTGCCAGGAGCCACAGAATTGCCGTCAGGGCCGCCACCGCCGCCGCCACGGTCGACAGACGGTAGAAGAGGGTGTTGGCGAGGAACAAAAATCCCAGCCGCTCGGCTAGGAAGAGCGCGGTGATGACGCGCGGCCAGTGGTCCAGATGCCGGCGGCTGCTGGGCGGAAGCAGGCGCAGCACGGGCGCCGCCGCCAGCACCAGGGCGATCTGCTGCACCATCAACGGCGCGTCCGGCTCCAGGGCCAGCACACCCATCATCGACAGCAGGACCCACGTGGAGATGGGTCGCCCGAGCACACCGGCGGCGGTTTCGCTCATGACGCCGGTGCGGATGGCGTTGCGGCTCTTTCTGGCCAGCCAGATCAGCAGCGGCAGCAGCAGCAGTTGCAACGTGTGCAGCGCGCGCTGATTGCTGGCGCCGGCGGCGCCATAGTCGCGCGCGAAACGGACTTCGATGTCCAGACCCTGGCGCAGAAGGGTCATGGTGTCCTGGTCGGATTTGCCGGACCAGTCCAACGCCCAGAGCGGCGGCGAGTCCACCCGCAATAGCCGCGCGTCGACGTAGCTGATCGCCTCCATCACCTGACGCTGGCCTGCCTTGATCTGTTCCTCGATCGCATTGGCCCGCTGTTCCAGTTCGACCTGGCGCGACAGCGGCACGGACAGCGCCTGGCTGGCCGCCAGCAATTGCGCGATCACCACGTCGACGCGGTCGGCCAATGCCGCCGGCAGCCCCGCCGCGCCCGGCGCATCCTTGATCGCCTGCCAGGCCGTGCGCCTACGCAGCAGCTCGGCCGCGTCGCTGGCGTACCAGGCGGTCGCCTGCCGCATGTCGGCCCGCCAGCGCGCCAGCCGCCGCACGTCGAAAAGCCAGTGCCGCTCCAGGCTTTCCAGCCGCATGATGGGAAAGTTGCGCAGCTGGGCCGGCTGGAATTCGTAGAGCTTTTCGTCGGCGGATTTGGCGATGGCATCGAGCGGCGGCATCAGCGCGGTCACCGGATCCGCCGTCGCCGCGCGCTGCAACACGCCCTCGGCGTACCGCAAATCCGTGTCCGCCCGCAGCGGAATCTCGGCCATCTGGATCGCGGCAGGCGGCGCGGCGGGCGCGGGCGTTTCCGCCGCAAGCGCCACGCGCGCCCATCCCAGGACCAGGCCAGACAGCCAGAAGAGGATTCGTGCGCGGGCGCGCATGGTGCGACTCCGTGGTGGGGGACGGACGTGCGGTTACTTGGCATCGACTGCGAAACGGCGGCATGTCACGATATCGCGAAATGCGGCGGGCCAGAAGGGCTGTTGCGGGAAGGGTTGTTCGCAAGCGTGCGGAAGGCTCCAATTTGGAAACCGCCTCTGGCGCTGAGCGCCGTATATAGCAGTTGCAAAAAACTGGTTCATGGGTGATATTCGCTATTCGCGAATAGCGAATATGCTCATGGACCTGAAGCCTCAAGACCTCCTGGTACTGCTCAAGGCTGCTGCCCACCCGCCGCAGCACTGGACCTACGCTGCGCTGGGTTCGGCGCTGCACATGAGCGCCTCGGAGGCTCACGCAAGCGTCAAGCGGGCTGTCGCGGCAGGGTTGGCGGTGGCGCCGGCACGCGGCAAATGGCGGCCGGTAAGAGCGAATATTCTGGAGTTTGTCGTCCACGGCGTGCGATATGTCTGGCCAGCGATACCGGGGCCGGTCAAGCGTGGCATTCCAACTGCTTTCGGCACCGAGCCGCTAGCCAGCCGCTTGAACGCCGCGCCGGGGGAGGCCCCCGTCTGGGCGCATCCCACGGGCGCCGCCAAGGGACCAACGCTTTCGCCGCTGTATCGCACGGCGCCGCAGGCCGCGCTTGCGGACCCGGCCTTGCACCGCATGCTGGCGTTGGTGGATGCCTTGCGCACAGGCAGAGCCCGTGAGCGCGACCTCGCTACCCAGCTTTTGGAGACCGAACTGATGCACGCCGATGCAGGAGTCCTCGATGCGAATGGATGACCCCAACTTGCCCTATTTACGCAGCATCGCCAGGGCGCTGGGTGAATTGCGGGAACAAGTTGTATTTGTCGGGGGCGCTGTGGCGGGCCTGCTGATCACGGACCCTTTGGCCGACCCCGTACGCGCGACGTGGACGCCGTGCTGGAGGCCAATCGTGCCGCTTTTCATAGGTTCGAAGAAGCCGTTGCGGCGCGTGGGTTTGCGCGCGATGTCAGCAGTGATGTCATTTGCCGCTGGGTGCACAAAGAATCCGGCGTGCTTTTCGATCTCATGCCCGTTCAGCCGGAGATCTTAGGCTTTTCCAATCGATGGTATTCCTACGCCGTCGAGACGGCTGGCGACATGGAGCTGGAATCTGGGGTGACGATCAAGCTGATTAGCGCCGCCGCGTTTGTCTCCACAAAATTGGAGGCGTTTGCTGGCCGGGGAGGTGGCGACTTCATGAACAGCCACGACTTGGAAGATGTATTGAACATCGTGGACGGTCGAGAAGAATTGGCCGCAGAACTGGCCGATTCGCCTGCCGCGTTGCGCCAGGCCGTGGGGTCCGCCATCGACAAACTCATCGAAAATCCCGATTTTGCGAATGTGCTTCCAGGCCTGCTTGCAGAGCCCGAGCGTGCCGACCTGATCATGGGACGGCTGAAAATGCTGAGGAGCTTAGATACCCGGGGGGCTTAGTGTGGGGGGGCGACCGAGCGAGCAGTCTATTTGCTTGGCGCGGCGTGTGCTGCCTTTGGATTGCGAGCGACGCGTGGGTTAATGCCTATTCATAGCCGTAAAAGGCATCTCGGAATTCTCCCGCCTCGACTTCGGCGACTTCTGGGCGCTCCTTGAACCAGCGGATGACAGATTGCCGCTGTGCTTCAGTTGGAGATCCCACCGAAGTGAGCACCATGCCATCGATCCTGCCTCGACCGACGTAACCGGCAAAGTAGAGATCGCAGCTTTCGATCCACGCGATGAACGCATCGAGCAGCGCATCGCCATCATCGATGTCGCTAACGAGCGACCCGCGAACTTCGAAAAGACAGTCTTGGAATTCACCGACGTGCAACTTCTTGCGCTGGCGACGGTTGAGCCGGCGCAAGCGGCCATTTACCGGGGCAATCGATCGATATTTACGCACGGAGACCTCGCGGGCGTTGAAGACGGGGAGATGCGATGGAATTTGTACGCCGCGGTGCACGACCGCGATGTCGGCGTGGCACTCTCGCCCGCTAGCTATCGGGCAAGCAGCAGCCCGAGCTGGGGACACGATCCCCGGCATGGCGAAGATCTGAATTTTTGGTGGCCTGGGGCGGAATCGAACCACCGACACAAGGATTTTCAATCCTCTGCTCTACCGACTGAGCTACCAGGCCAACGAAGTCCGCAACTATACACAATTTTTCTGACTTGTGCCAGCCGGGGCGGCGATGCGCCACTTTTTTCTGAATCGCGCGGATTTGCCGGATCGCGCGTCGCCGCCGACTGTTGGCTTCACGGCACGAAAAGGCGTCATCTGACGGCAATTGGGGGCGGAAGTGGCCTGGGGATAACCCGCAGGAGTATAATCATCACCGGTTTTGTTGTTACAGCCGGATGCTTTCCCGCCTTTGACGCGAGACAAGCGGGCTGCGACACATTGTTCTTATAGTGGCAGTTCTTAACGCTTAGCCGCGGGTGGCTTTCCGCCATCCCTCACACATGTCGGTAGCTGTCCTTGCCTTCGGTCTGAATCACACGTCCGCGCCGGTGTCGGTCCGCGAGCGCGTGTCCATGCCCGTCGATCTGGTCAAACCCGCCCTCGAAGGCTTGCGTTCGACATTCGGCGGCTCCGTCCGCGAAGCCGCCATCCTGTCCACCTGTAATCGCACCGAGATCTACTGCGCGGCCGACGGCCACGTGGCGGATCAGTTGCCCGCCTGGCTGGCTGAACACAACCGCCTGGACGCCGGCACGCTGCGCCCGCACCTGTATCGCCATCATCAAGACGACGCCGTGCGTCACGCCTTCCGCGTGGCGAGCGGCCTGGATTCCATGGTGCTGGGCGAAACCCAGATCGTGGGCCAGATGAAGGACGCGGTGCGCGCCGCCGGCGAAGCCGGTGCCCTGGGCACCCTGCTGCATCAGATGTTCCAGCGCACCTTCTCGGTCGCCAAGGAAGTCCGATCGCAAACCGCCATCGGCGCCGAGTCCGTGTCCATGGCCGCCGCCGCGGTGCGCCTGGCCGAGCGCGTGTTCGGCAATCTGGACCAGGCCCGCACGCTGTTTATCGGCGCGGGCGAAATGATCGAATTGTGCGCCACGCACTTTGCCGCGCAGCGTCCGCGCAGCATGGTGGTCGCCAACCGCACGGCCGAACGCGCCGAACTGCTGGCCAACCGCTTCTCGGCCAGCACGATGAAGCTGTCCGACCTGACCGAACGTCTCTCGGAATTCGACGTCATCGTTTCCTGTACGGCAAGCTCCCTGCCCATCCTCGGTCTGGGGATGGTGGAACGGGCCACGCGCCTGCGCCGTCACCGCCCGATGGTCATGATCGATCTGGCCGTGCCGCGCGACATCGAACCCGAAGTCGGGCGCCTGGACGACGTCTATCTGTATTCGGTCGACGATCTGGGCCGGCTGGTTCAAACCGGCACCGACGCGCGCCGCGCCGCGGTGGTGCAGGCCGAGGCCATCATCGAAACCCGCGTCCAGGGCTTCATGCACTGGATGCAATCCCGCGAAGTGGTGCCCGTCATCCGCGACCTGCACCAGGCCGCCGAAGACGTCCGCGCCGCCGAACTGGAACGCGCCCGCCGCCTGCTCGCGCGGGGCGAATCGCCCGAAGCCGTGCTCGAGCAACTGGCGCACGGCCTGACGCAAAAGTACCTGCACGGCCCGCTCGCGGCCCTGAACCGCAGCGAAGGCGACGACCGCAAGCAACTGCTTGCCTGGATGCCGCGCCTCTTCCCCGGCCGCGACTCCCGCCGTTAGCGGCTCTGCCCCACGCCCCGCCTCATGGCGGGCGTTCGCTTTGTGGGCGCCCGCTTTTTCTGTCTTCTCCTTGGGTCTTCCCCTCATGAAATCTTCCATGCGCAGCCGGCTGGAGCATTTGTGCCATCGCCTGATCGAGGTCGATGCCTTGCTCGCCGAACCGGAAACCGCGTCCGACATGGACCGCTTTCGCAAGCTTTCCCGCGAGCGCGCCGAACTGGAGCCGGTGGTCGAAGCCTTCACCGCGTTCGCCCGCACCGAGGAAGACATTGCGACGGCGCAGGAGATGCTGTCCGAGCCCGACATGAAGGCGATGGCCGAAGAAGAGATCAAGTCCGGTCGCGGCAAGCTGGAAACGCTGGAGGCGGCGTTGCAACTGCTGCTCTTGCCGCGCGACCCCAACGATGGGCGCAGCGTGTTCCTGGAAATCCGCGCGGGTACGGGGGGCGACGAGAGCGCGCTGTTCTCGGGCGACCTCTTGCGCATGTACACGCGCTACGCGGAGCAGCGCGGCTGGCGCGTGGAGCTCATGTCCGAAAGCCCGTCCGAACTGGGCGGCTACAAGGAAGTGATCGCGCGCATCGACGGCGACGGCGCGTATGGGCGTCTGAAGTTCGAGTCGGGGGCGCACCGCGTGCAGCGCGTGCCGGCGACCGAGGCGCAGGGCCGCATCCACACGTCGGCCTGCACGGTCGCCATCATGGCCGAAGCCGACGCCATGTCCGAGATCGTCATCAATCCCAGCGACTTGCGCATCGACACCTTCCGCGCCAGCGGCGCGGGCGGCCAGCACATCAACAAAACCGATTCGGCGGTGCGCATCACCCACTTGCCGACCGGGCTGGTGGTCGAATGCCAGGACGACCGCTCGCAGCACCGCAACAAGGACAAGGCCATGCAGGTGCTGGCCGCGCGCCTGAAGGACAAGGAAGAGCGCGAGCGCCAGAGCAAGGAAGCGGCCGAGCGCAAGAGCCTCATCGGCACGGGCGACCGCTCCGAGCGCATCCGCACCTACAACTATCCGCAGGGCCGCGTGACCGATCACCGCATCAACCTGACGCTGTACAAGCTGCAGCAGATCATGGAAGGCGACCTCGAGGAACTGACCGGCGCGCTGATCGCCGAGCATCAGGCCGAGCAGCTTGCCGCGCTGGGCGACGACATCTGAGGCCGACGCGATGACCGCGCCCCAGATCAAGAGCCTGCTGCTGGACACGCGCCTGCCGCGCCTGGAAGTGCGCATGCTGCTGGAGCACGTGCTGGACAAGCCGCGCGCCTGGTTGCTGGCGCACGACACCGATGCGCTGGCGCCCGAGGTGGCGGCGGCGTACGAGGCCATGGCGCAGCGCCGGCTGGCGGGCGAACCCATGGCCTACCTGCTGGGCCATCGCGAGTTCATGGGGCACCGGTTCCGGGTGACGCCCGACGTGCTGATTCCGCGGCCCGACACGGAAGTGCTGGTGGAAACCGCGCTGGAGTGCATCGATGGTCTTACCGGGCCGATGGTGCTGGACCTGGGCACGGGCAGCGGCGCGATCGCGGTATCGATCGCGCTGGCGCGGCGCGA
>JAEYVD010000074.1 GCA_023432075.1 Pseudomonadota bacterium
ATTTGGTGCTGGCCTTGCTTGGCGGCGAGGTGCGCGCCTGCCCGGCGGGCGGCTCGACCCGCAGCAACTGGCCGACTTCGATCGAATTGGAGTTCGACAGATTGTTCCACCGGACCAGATTACTGACCGTGGTGCCTTCCTTGCGCGCAATCTGGTAGAGCGTGTCACCCGACTGGACCCGGTAATAGCCCGGCTGGACCTTGGTCGTGCCGCACGCGGTCAGCAGCACCAGCAGCGCCGCCATCAACGCGCCCCACCATAAGCGGGTGTAGGGCCCGGCCCGCCCCCGTCCGGCGGGCGGTGCGCTGCTGGACAAGTTGGAAATGGGCAAGGTCGAAGCGGACACGGTCGATATGGACAAGGTCGGAACGGACACGCTCGAAATGGACAAGGAAAGCTCTGAAACCTGGGGCACGGGGTCGCGTGTCGGAAAGAAGTGCGTTCAAGGGTACCAAGAAATCGGGAACGCTTGGCATAGAATGCCTCTCATGCCTTACGCGACCCGGTCTTACGTGACCCGCCTTCTTTGCACGCTGCGCGCCATGCGCGCCGACGGCGTGCTGTGGCTGGCGCTGCTGGCCCTGGCGCTGCGAGCGCTGGTGCCGGCCGGCTACATGCCGGACACCCGCGCGCTGCATGACGGCCGCCTGGAGGTCACGTTCTGTTCGGCGGCGGGCAACCTGCCGGCTATCAGCCTGGCACTGCCCGCCGAAGGCGGCAAGGCCGGGCACGACAACGCCAACACCGGCGCCCAATGTCCCTTCGGGCTGCTCGTCCACGTCACGCCCGCCACCGCGCCGCCCCTGGTGCCGCTGCTGCTGTCGGCAGCCGGGCATGCTTCGCCTTTCCCCGCCCCTCGCGCGCTGCCCGCGCAGCCCGCCCACGGGCCACCCCTCGGATCGCGCGCCCCACCCCCGCTGGCCTGACTCCGTCCAGGATCTTCCGTGCCCCTTGCGCATCCACTGGGCGTACGGACTGCCCCGCCGCGCGGCCCGGCTGCGTGGCCGACTCGTCAATCCAGAGGTACCCATGAATTCGCTGTTTACCCGCGCGTCCGCCGGCGCGCCGCGCGGCCTCGCGCCCGATCCGCGGCGCCGCCTGCTGCGTTCCACCCTGGCCCGGCTGCCCCTGGCCGGCTGCGGCAAGGACACCCCGCCGCTGCACGGCATGGATCTGTCCGGCATGCCCGCCGGCGACTTCCAGCTGCAGGACACCGACGGCCAGACGCGGCGGCTGGCCGATTACCAGGGCCACCCCATCATGCTGTTCTTCGGCTTCACGCAGTGCCCGGACGTCTGCCCGACCGCGCTGACCCGCGCCGTCGAAATCAAGTCCCTGCTGGGCGCGGACGCGGACAAGCTGCGCGTGCTGTTCATCACCGTGGACCCCGAACGCGACACGCCCGAGATCCTGCGTGCGTACACCCAGGCCTTCGATCCCGGCTTTATCGGGCTGCGCGGCACGGCCGAACAGACTCGCGCCGCCGCCCAGTCGTTCAAGGTGTTCTTCCAAAAGGTCCCCACGGGCTCCTCCTACACCATGGACCACACTGCGCTGACTTATGTCATCGACGCCCAGGGCAAGCTGCGCATCGCGCTGCGTCACGAACAAAGTGCCCAGGACAGCGCGCAGGACCTGCGCACCGTCCTCTGACCCGATACTCAAGGAAACGCTCATGAAGAAGATCTCGATCAAACCCGTGGCGGCCGCGCTCGCATTGGCGCTGGCCGGCTTTGGCCCGATGGCGCTGGCTCAGAACGCCGGACTGACCGTGGAAGACGCGTGGGTGCGCGCCACGGTGCCCAACCAGCACGCGACGGGCGCATTCATGCGCCTGACCGCCGCCGAATCCGGCCGGCTGGTCGGCGTTGAGTCTCAGGCCGCCAAGCACGTGGAAGTGCACGAGATGGCCATGCAGGACAACGTCATGAAGATGCGCCAGGTGGCGGGCATCGACCTGCCGGCCGGCAAGGCGGTGGAATTGAAGCCGGGCGGCTACCACGTGATGCTGATCGACCTGGCCAAGCCCATCGCGGCCGGCGACCACGTCGCGCTGACGCTGATCGTAGAAGACGCCGCCAAGCAGCAGCGGCGCATTCCCGTGGACGCGGTGGCGCGGCCGCTGAACGCCACCGCCGCGCCGGCCGGCAGCCACGGTCACTGACCTCTATATATAGAGATCCCGCCCGCATCGCGGGGCCGGCGCGGCAAGCCGGGCCGCCTTGCGCGGGCCTGCGATCATCCCCCGCCGATCGCAGCCCGTCCCTCTGAAAGCGCGCTGACACTTCTGCTGCAAGCGTGAAATACCTTCTTCGTAGACGACGCGTGTTTCGCGCAACGCCGCCGCGCTCCCCCGGTCGAATCAGAAAAGCGACGGGAGCGCGCGACCTGGCTCCCGCAAGCATTGCCTGCATCCAGGAAATCGTCCGCCGGCCGTATCGCGGACGACGGCGCGGCCGCACCGGCCGCATGCTTTGATTGCCAGGAGCGTTTCATGAAGACCCTCACTTCCACCCTGCTGCTCTGCGCCGGCCTCGCGGCCGCCGGAGCCGCCCAGGCGCAAGCCCAAGTGCAGTCCCCCTCGCCCGCCACGCAATACAAGCGGGATCTCTATGGCGACTGGCGCGTCGCCTACCCCGCCCCGACCGCGAAGTCCGCCAGCCAGGTCAGCGCCGAGCTGGCCCGCGCCAAGACCGATGGCCAGTACACCTTTGGCGATGAAGCCTACCCGCCCGCGATGCCCGCCGGCCCGTCCGAAAACCGCGCGCAGGTCGAACAGGAACTGCGGCAGGCCCAGGCGCAAGGCCAGATGGCCTCCGACCAGGAAGACTATCCGCCCCCCGCAATGGCCCACAGCGGCACCTCGGACATCCACTGAAAACGGTGATATCAGGGACACATAACGCCGGGTGCGGCCCGGCGTCCGGGTCCGATTCGCCATACAATGCCAGCACATCCGCCGCCCGTGCCCACCCGGCCAGGCGGCAGCCGGCCACCGCCGCCGCGCTCAGGATGCCAGCGTTCCGCGCAGCCGGGCGCCCGTAACTGCCGGCAGGCTGGCCGGCGCCTCTGTGTCTGGATATGCCCGGTAGTTCCGCCTTTTCATTCCTGCGTACCCTCTGCAGCCTGCGCTGGCTCGCCATCGCGGGCCAAGCCGCCACCATCCTGCTCGCCAGCAGCCTGCTGCGCCTGGATCTACCGCTGGAGCCATTGTGGCTGGGCGTGGGCCTGTTGATCGGCTTTAACGTCTACGCCAGCCTGCGCCTGCGCCACCCGCGCGACCTCTCCCACGCCACCGCCTTCGGCCACCTGTTCGTCGACATGGCCGTGTTGGCGTGGATGGTGGGCTGGAGCGGCGGCATCAGCAACCCGTTCGGGACGATGTTCCTGATCCTGACCGCCCTGGCCGCGCTGGCGCTGCCGCGCAACTGGGCGCTTGCGGCCGCGCTGGCCGGCGTGCTGGGCTATGGCGCCGCCGCGATCTTCGGCCAGCCCCTGCGCGGCGACGTCGATCCCCACAGCCTGCTGCTCTGGGGCCTGGGCGCCAATTTCCTGATTTCGGTCGTGGTGGTGCTGGTGTTTTCGACGCGGCTGGCCGCCGACATGCGCGCCCGCGAGCGCGAGCTTGCCCGCCTGCGCGAACGCTTTACCCGCAACGAGGGCATCGTCGCCCTGGCCACGCACGCGGCCGCCATGGCGCACGAGCTGAACACCCCGCTCGCCACCATGACGCTGCTGACCGACGAGATTGCCGCTGAAGTCCAGGACGACGAAGACCTGCGGGCCGATGTCACCACCCTGAGCCAGCTTCTGGCCCTGTGCCGGGAACGGATCCGCAATCTGGCGGTCCCAACCGCCGTGGATCTGGTTCGCGTGGTGGGGCAATGGCGCCTCATCCGCCCGACGATCGACCTGCAGCGCTCGGGCACATTGCCCACCAGCTTGCGCGTCGATCCGGCCATCGCCCACCTTTTGCAGGCGCTGCTGAACAACGCCGCCGACGCGGGCGAGTCCGCCGACGCGCCCCGCGTGGACCTGCACCTGGAATACGGCTATGGCGCTCTGCGCGGCGAAGTCCGCGATTACGGACGGGGCTTCGACCCCGACCATGCCGTGCTGCCGGCGACCAGCCTGTTCAACAGCGGCAAGCCGGGAGGCCTGGGCGTGGGCCTGGCCCTCTCGCATGCCACGGTGGAACAGCTGGGCGGCGAAATGACCATGACCGCGGCCGAAGGCGGCGGCACCCGCATCCGCTTTTATTTGCCTCTCGGCACCCCCGGGACCTGAATGTGATGAATGCAAACGATCTTGGCCTGCTGATCGACGACGACGAACTCTACGTGCGCACCCTGCAGCGCAGCCTGTCGCGCCGCGGTCTGGAAACCCGCACCGCCACCGGCATCGCCGAGGCGCTGCGCGTGGCCGAAGAAATCCGTCCGGCCTTTGCGCTGGTCGACCTGCGCCTGGGCGAAGACTCCGGCCTGACCCTGATCCGGCCGCTGCGCGCGCTGCGCGAGGACATGCGGATCCTGCTGGTCACCGGCTACGCCAGCGTGGCCACGGCCGTGGAAGCCATCAAGCGCGGCGCGGACGACTACCTGCCCAAGCCCGCCACGGCGCCCATGATCCTGCGCACGCTGGGTCTGGTAAAGCCAGAAACAGTTACGATCGAAACGACCATGACCCCATTGCACCGCCTAGAATGGGAGCACATTCATCAGGCCCTGCACGAGACCGGCGGCAATGTTTCCGCCGCGGCGCGGCTCCTTGGCATGCACCGGCGCTCGCTCCAGCGCAAGCTGGCAAAAAAACCGGGGCCGGAACGCGAAGTGCTCGCCGACTGAATGCTGCGGGGCGACACATCTTTACAACACCCCCGTGTGCACGTGCGACATATCGTCGCACCCCCACCCCTCCCCTCGGGGCGTCTGCTCCCCTAGGAAAACCCTGAATCTGCCGCCATTGGGCCGGATTCCTCCCAGGCAATGCGACCATTCGTCGCAGGCTTGACCAAAATCAAACCGATAGGATGGAGGTTGCTGCCTAGCAGCATTCCAGTCTGCTGCTCTGCAGCATTTCCCACCTTTCCATCCAAGGCTGTACGTGAAACACCCCCTCCTTGCGACCCTTACGCGCATATTTGGCGTCGGCGCGGTCATGCTGCTTGGCGGCTGCAACATGGAAATCCTCTCCCCCAAGGGAGATATCGGCATCCAGGAAAAGACGTTGCTGCTGACGGCGACCGGGCTCATGCTCATCGTTGTCATTCCCGTCCTCATCATGATCGTGGCTTTTGCGTGGAAGTATCGTGCTTCCAACACCAAAGCTGACTACCAGCCCAAGTGGGCTCACTCCACGGCAATCGAAGCCGTCGTCTGGACCGTCCCTTGCATCATCGTGGCGATCCTGGCCGTGATCACCTGGCGCTCGACGCACGCGCTGGATCCCTACAAGCCGCTCGTGTCCGAACACAAGCCGGTGACCATCGAGGTGGTCTCCCTGGATTGGAAGTGGCTCTTCATCTACCCCGAGTACGACATCGCCACGGTCAACGAGATCGCGTTCCCCGTGGACGTTCCGGTCAACTTCCGGATCACGTCGGCATCGGTGATGAACTCCTTCTTCATCCCCCAGCTGGGCAGCCAGATCTACTCGATGGCCGGCATGGAAACCAAGCTGCACCTGAATGCGCGCGAAATCGGCACTTACGCCGGCATTTCGGCCAACTACAGCGGCGGCGGTTTCTCGGGCATGCGCTTCAAGGCCCACGCCATGTCGCAGGAAGGATTCGACAACTGGATCAAGGAAGCCAAGGCTTCTCCCACCGCCCTGACCCCCGAGGTCTACGCGGAACTGACCAAGCGCAGCGAGCGCAATCCGGTCGTGAAGTACTCGTCGGCGCCGCCCGCCATGTTTGATTTCATTCTGGGCAGCACGATGACCAAGATGGCCGGCGTGGACTCCGCCACGTGCACCTCCACGTCGAATAATCTGATCGCAGGAATCAACTAACAATGCTCGGGAAACTCACCCTCGAGGCCATTCCGTACCATGACCCCATCGTCATGGTTACGCTGGCCGCCGTGTGCCTGGGAGGCCTAGCGGTCTTCGGCGCCATCACCTACTTCAAGAAGTGGAAGTACCTCTGGACGGAATGGCTCACCACCGTCGACCACAAGCGCATCGGTGTGATGTACATCATCGTTGCGCTCATCATGCTGCTGCGCGGCTTTGCCGACGCCATCATGATGCGCACGCAGCTCGCCGTCGCATCCGCGGACTCGGCCGGCTTCCTGCCGCCGCACCACTACGACCAGATCTTCACCGCCCACGGCGTCATCATGATTTTCTTCATGGCGATGCCCTTCATCACCGGGCTGATGAACATCGTCGTGCCGCTGCAGATCGGCGCCCGCGACGTGGCGTACCCGTTCCTGAACTCGCTGAGCTTCTGGCTGTTCGGCGCCGGCGTCGCGCTGATGATGATCTCGCTGTTCGTGGGCGAATTCGCCGCGACCGGCTGGCTCGCGTATCCGCCGCTGTCCGGGCTGGACTACAGTCCAAGCGTGGGGGTGGATTACTACCTCTGGGCGCTGCAGATCTCCGGTCTGGGAACAACGCTTAGCGGCATCAACTTCATCGTCACCATCCTGCGCATGCGTGCGCCTGGCATGACCCTGATGAAGATGCCGATCTTCACGTGGACCTCGCTGGTCACCAACGTCCTGATCGTCGCCGCCTTCCCCGTGCTGGCCGCGACCCTGGCGCTGCTGACGATGGATCGCTACCTGGGCACGCACTTCTTCACGAACGACGGTGGCGGCAACGTCATGATGTACGTGAACCTGATCTGGATCTGGGGCCACCCCGAGGTCTACATCCTGGTGCTCCCGGCTTTCGGCGTGTATTCGGAAATCGTTGCCACGTTCGCCCGCAAGACGCTGTTCGGCTACAAGTCCATGGTCTACGCCACGGCCGCCATCGGCGTGCTGTCGTTCCTGGTCTGGCTGCACCACTTCTTCACCATGGGTGCGGGCGCCAACGTCAATGCCTTCTTCGGCATAGCGACAATGATCATCTCGATCCCGACCGGGGCCAAGATCTTCAACTGGCTGTTCACCATCTACCGCGGCCGCCTGCGCATCACGACGCCGGTGCTGTGGACGCTGGGCTTCATGATCGTGTTCGTCATCGGCGGCATGACCGGCGTGATGCTGGCCATCCCCGGCGTGTCGTTCGTGCTGCACAACAGCCTGTTCCTGATCGCGCACTTCCACAACACCATCATTGGTGGCGTGGTGTTCGGCTGCATCGCCGGCATGGTCTACTGGTTCCCGAAGGCGTTCGGCTTCACGCTGAACGAACGTCTGGGCCGCTACTCGTTCTACTGCTGGTTCGTCGGTTTCTTCCTGGCCTTCATGCCCCTGTACATCCTTGGCTTCAAGGGCATGACGCGTCGCCTGAACCACTACGACAACCCCGAATGGCAGCCCTACCTGCTGGTCGCGCTGGCTGGCGCCGCGCTGATCATGCTGGGCATCTTCTTCCTGCTGCAGCAAGTGTTCGTCTCCGTGCGTCAGCGCAAGCAGAACCAGGACGTCACCGGCGATCCCTGGGATGGCCGCACCCTGGAATGGTCGATCTCGTCGCCCGCGCCTTTCTACAACTTCGCCCACGTTCCTCACGTCGATGAACTGGACCAGTTCTGGGAAGACAAGCAAAGCGGCAAGGCCTACAAGCGCCCGGCCAAGTACGAAGACATCCACATGCCGAAGAACACCGCCGCCGGTGTCTGGATTGGCGCCTTTGGCCTGGTCATGTGCTTTGCGCTGATCTGGCACATCTGGTGGCTGTCGATCGCCGGCCTCGTGGGCATGATCGGTTCGTTCATCGTTCGCGCCTATGACCGCGACGTCGACTACTGGGTCCCGGCCGCGGAAGTCGAACGCATCGAAAACGCTCACTTTGACAAAATGCAGAAGGCCGCCTGAGCCATGATTCAAGCCGTAGCCACTCACCCCCACGCGGGTCACGACGATCACGCGCATCACGACGATGGATCCAAGACCGTTTTCGGTTTCTGGGTCTATCTGATGAGCGACTTGCTGATCTTTTCGGTGCTGTTTGCCACGTTCGCGGTGTTGTCCAACGCCACCGCGGGCGGGCCGTCCGGCAAGGAACTGTTCGACCTGAACTTCGTCCTGGTCGAAACGCTGTTGCTGCTGGTGTCCAGCTTTACCTTCGGCATGGCCAACCTGAACGTGCACGCCAACAACAAGAGCCGTGCCATGGGCTGGTTGATGGTCACGTTCCTGTTCGGCGCGGGCTTCATCGCGATGGAAATCTATGAATTCCATCACCTGATCAGCATCGGCGCCGGTCCGGGCCGCAGCGCCTACCTGTCCGCGTTCTTCACGCTGATCGGTACGCACGGCCTGCACGTGACCTTTGGCCTGATCTGGATCATCGTCATGCTCGACATGATCCGCCGTCATGGCCTGGACTCGATCAACAAGCGTCGTCTGGCGTGCCTGAGCCTGTTCTGGCACTTCCTGGACATCGTCTGGATCTGCGTCTTCACCTTTGTCTACCTTCTGGGAGCCCTCTGATGTCGCACTCCGCTGCGGCCGCACACGGCCACGACGATCACGCCGCCGATCACGGCAGCCTGAAGTCCTACATCATCGGTTTCGTGCTCTCGCTGCTGCTCACCTTCGGCTCGTTCGGCCTGGTGATGCACGGCGCGCTGTCCCACACCGCCACGATCATTGGCGTGGTGGCGCTGTGCATCCTCCAGCTGCTGGTCCAGCTGGTGTACTTCCTGCACATGGGCGCATCGAAGTCGTCCCGCGACAACCTGGCCACGTTTGTCTTCACCGTGCTGATCATCTTCATCATCGTCGGTGGTTCGGCCTGGGTGCTGTATAACATGAACGTCAACATGGGCCACGCCATGTAAAGACGGCCTGCCGTTCAGGCATGCAAGACGGGCGCCCTCGGGCGCCTGTTTTTTTTGCTGCGCTCAAATGAAAGCCACGACCGCGCGTCGTGGGGAACACGGCTGCGGCGCGCTGGGCTGCCGGCGCGCCCGCCGGCGTCAGCGCGCCGGGCCGGCCGCAGTAAGGGTCACGTCGGCGCGACGCGCCAGTTCCGCGGCCGTCACGCCAACGAAGGGCTGCACGCGCGCGGTCTGGTTCAGATCGCACCCCGCCGGGCCTGCGGCCCCGTCGAGCACCTGCTTGACCGCGCGTCCGCCCATCGGGCTCACC
>JAEYVD010000104.1 GCA_023432075.1 Pseudomonadota bacterium
GACAAGGTGAGGTTGCGGTCAAACATGACGGGGGTTTCCTGAGGCGGTAATGGAAAAGAAACGGCAGATAAGAAAACGGCGTCGGGCGGGTAAACCCGGAGAATGCTGAGTAGTTTACCCCGTCGCGGGGGATCATTTGCGCTTAAAAACGCCCGAACCGCGCCAAATTCCGGTGCACGGGCACGAAAACCACGGCTTGCCCGTGCGGCCGGAAAAAGCCCTCATGACGACTTGAGAAAGTTTCATGCAAGGGTGTTCACGCCACGGCCAGCGGCATGCCCACGGGCGGGCCACCCCGGCGCAATAAAAAAGGGCCGCGCTAGGCGGCCCTGCGTACATTTGACTGAGCGTCAGGCCGACGTGGCCCCAATTTGCTTGGGCGCGAGCTTCGGATTGAGCGTATAGGTTCCGGTCAGCGACGCCTTGGCCAGCACGTGCTTCTGGATCGCCCGCAGCGCGTCTTCGCCGGTGAACGAGCCTTGCAGATTCAGGCTGGGCACGTCCAACGCATACAGCGTGAAGATGTAGCGGTGAACGAGGGCATCGTTCCAGGGCGGGCACGGGCCGTCGTAGCCGAAGTACTCGCCGCTCATGTCGTGGTCATTGGCGAACCACGACGAGTAGGAATTGATGCCTTGGCGCGCGTCCATGGGCGCCAGCGGGCCGCCCTTGCCGCGCGGCGTGATGCCGTTGGAGAACGCGCCTTCGTCGATCTCGCGCAGGGCGGCCGGAAGATCCACCAGCACCCAATGGAAGAAATCCACGCGGGCGAGGTCGGCGGGCACTTCGCGGCCTTCCTGGTTGACGTCGTCTGGGCGCGAGGGCACATCCGGATCATGGCAGATCAGTGCAAACGACTGCGTGCCCGCGGGGACGTCGTCCCAGGAAAACTGCGGGTTGAAGTTATCTGCCAGCGCGACGTGCGATTGCGCATCGATCTTGCCAAACGCGTAGCGCTCGGGAATCGACTCGTGATCGGAAAATGACAAACTCGAAAGTTCCATGTCGTGCTCCTGTAAATGCCGCAAAGGCGCTCTGCCCCTGTCTGTACCCTCAGCGTATCAAAACTTCGCAATTACGGGTTCAAGTTAACACGGGCAAACTTTCGCTTGCCCACCTGAACGACGTAAGTCCCAGCCGGCAATTGCAACGATTTGTCTTCCACGCGATCGCCGTTGACCCGCACCCCGCCCTGCTCAACGTTGCGCTGCGCTTCCGAGCCGGAGGCCACCAGGCCAGCTTCGCGCAGCAGCTTCAGAATGCCCACCGGCGCGCCGCCGATGTTCACCTCGGGCATGTCGTCCGGAATGGCGCCGTCGCGGAAACGCGCCTCGAACGAGGCCAGCGCATCGTCGGCGGCCTTGGCGGAATGGAAGCGCGTAATGATTTCCTGCGCCAGCATGACCTTGGCATCACGCGGATTGCGTCCGCCATCGATCTCCTGCTTGAGCGCCGCGATCTCCTCCAGCGAGCGGAAGGACAGCAGCTCGAAGTAGCGCCACATCAGCGTGTCGGAGATCGACATCAGCTTGCCGAACATCGAATCGGGCGACTCCGAAATGCCGATGTAGTTGCCCTTGGACTTGGACATCTTCTCTACGCCGTCCGTCCCGACCAGCAACGGCATCGTCAGGATGCACTGCGGCTCCTGTCCATACTCTTTTTGCAGTTCGCGCCCGACCAGCAGGTTGAACTTCTGATCGGTGCCCCCCAGCTCCAGATCTGACTTCAGCGCGACCGAGTCATAGCCCTGCATCAGCGGATACAGGAATTCATGCACCGAGATCGGAATGCCGCCCTTGAAGCGCTTGGTGAAGTCTTCGCGCTCCATCATGCGCGCCACCGTATAACGCGACGCAAGCTGGATCATGCCGCGCGCGCCGAGCGGATCGCACCATTCCGAGTTGTAGCGGATCTCGGTGCGGGCCGGATCCAACACCAGGCTGGCCTGCGCGTAATAGGTCTTGGCGTTGGCCTCGATCTGTTCGCGCGTAAGCGGCGGGCGCGTGCTGTTGCGGCCGCTGGGATCGCCAATAGTGGAGGTGAAGTCGCCGATCAGGAAGATGACGTTGTGCCCCAGGTCCTGGAGCTGGCGCATCTTGTTCAGCACCACCGTGTGGCCCAGGTGGATGTCCGGTGCGGTCGGATCCAGGCCAAGCTTGATGCGCAGCGGCACGCCGGTGGCGCGGCTCTTGGCCAGCTTGCGGGCGAATTCGGCTTCGACCAGCAGCTCATCGCAGCCGCGCTTGGCTATACGCAGATCGGCTTCGACTTCAGGGGTGATGGGGGATTCGGTGGGTGACATGACAGGGGGGGCCAATGCGGCTTCAGCCGACAAAAAGGTGTAAAAAGTGACGAAAACTATCGTAAATTCTAGCCGAATCAGCTAGGATACCGGCCTAATCATACGCAACTGCCATATGTACGCAGTTGCGTTCGCTCTACCATCCCTTGTTCACAAGATGCGCCCCCGCGCCAGCCCTTGCCCCGGAAACGGTGCGCGCGAGGGCCGTTCGTGTACCGCACCCTGCGAGTTCAAGCCACCTGAGAGGGTATTTTCACGATGAATCGTGGCCTCCACGAACTGGCGAGTGGCCTCAAGCGCAAAGTCGCTGCCGTATTTGCGCCCGTTGAGCCCAAGCCCCATCGCTCGGGACTTTTCCGCCGCACGCTTCTCGTCACCGCAATTGGTCTGTTCGCAGGCGCCGCCGCTCTCGGCATGGTGCAGCAACCCGACCGCACCGAACTCCCCCCCTCGCGCGTCATCCAGAGCATTCTGCCCCTGACCGCCGAGCAAGTCGAAATCAGCACACCCAGCGCCGCGCCCTACATCAGCGAAACCCGGATCCGTCCGGGCGACACGCTGTCTGCGGTGTTGCAGCGCCTGGAACTCGACGCCCCCAATCTCCAGTCGTTCCTGACCCACGACGCCAGCGCCCGCAGCATCTACAAGCTGTACCCGGGCCGGTCGGTGCAAGCCGCCACGGACGAAGCGGGCAATCTGGTGTGGCTGCGCTACATCCACACGCCCGGCAACGAGACCGACGGCCAGGTCGTGACGCGCATGCTGCACGTCGCCCCGTCCGGCGACGGCTACAAGGCCGAGGAAGTCACCGAAAGCACGGAACGCCAGACCCGCGTCGCGGTCGGCACCATCAAGTCCTCGCTCTTTGGCGCCACGGACTCGGCGGGCATTCCCGACTCGGTCACCATGCAGATGGCCGACATCCTCAGCGCCAAGATCGACTTCCTGCGCGACCTGCGCCAGGGCGATCAATTCCGCGTGGTCTACGAAGTGCGTTCGCACGACGGCCGCTACGCCGGCGCCGGCCGCGTGCTGGCCCTGGAATTCATCAACGGCGGCAAGACCTACAACGCCGTCTGGTTCAGCCCCGACGAAAAGACCGGTTCCTACTACGACTTCGACGGCACCAGCCTGCGCGGCGCGTTTCTGCGCACCGCCCTGAAGTTCAGCCGCATCAGCTCGACCTTCGGCATGCGCATGCACCCCATCCACAAGACCTGGACGGGACACAAGGGCGTCGACTACGCCGCGCCGTCGGGCACGCCGATCCACTCCACCGCGGACGGCACGGTTGAATTCTCGGGCTGGCAGAACGGCTACGGCAACGTGGTCATCGTC
Source organism: Pseudomonadota bacterium (assembly GCA_023432075.1). Taxonomy (GTDB): domain Bacteria; phylum Pseudomonadota; class Gammaproteobacteria; order Burkholderiales; family Burkholderiaceae_B; genus Achromobacter. Next base: position 3,644 of record JAEYVD010000104.1, read on the forward strand.
AAGCACCACGGCAAGTACTCGACCCTGTACGCGCACCAAAGCCGCATCGCCGAAGGCGTCACCAAGGGCTCGAAGGTGTCGCAGGGCCAACTGCTGGGCTATGTCGGTTCCACCGGCTGGGCTACCGGCCCTCACCTGCACTACGAGTTCCGCGTCGACAATCAGCCCATCGACCCGCTGTCGGTGGACCTGCCCGTGGCCCGCGCCCTTGAACCCGCGGAAGTGCGCGCGTTCAACCAGGCGGTTGACCCTTACAAGCAGCAGATCCAATTGCTGACGCAGTTCCAGCAGACGCTGCCCGATGCGCTGACCAACGTGGCCAGCCGCTAAGGCAGGTCCGCAAAAACAGGCCCGCGCGCAGCGGGTGCGGCGGCGGGGCGTCAAGCCCCAGCCGCCTTTTTCTTTGGAGGCGCCCGTGAATGCCACCCAGCCCTTGCAGCAGGACCGCCGCACGCTCTACATAGGCCTGATGTCCGGCACCAGCGTTGACGGCGTCGACGGTGTGCTGACCCGCCTTGAAGACGGCCAGGCGCCGCAGGTGCTGGCCAACGCCAGCCTCCCCATGCCCGAGAATCTGCGCCGCGAACTACTGGCGCTGAACGAATCGGGCGGCGACGAGCTCGCCCGCGCGGCACTCGCGGCCAATGCGTTGGCGCGGGTCTATGCCCAAGCCGTGTCGACCCTGCTAGCAGATGCCGGCGTGGCCGCCAGCGACGTCAGCGCCATCGGCGCGCACGGCCAGACCGTGCGTCACCGTCCGGACCTTGGGTACACCCTGCAACTGAACGCCCCCGCCCTGCTGGCGGAACTGACCGGCATTGCCGTCGTGGCCGACTTCCGTTCGCGCGACGTCGCTGCTGGCGGCCAGGGCGCACCGCTGGTTCCGCCGTTTCACGCCGCCATCTTCGGCGCCGACCATGGCCGCGCCGTGCTGAACCTGGGTGGCATCGCCAACGTGACGCTGCTGGTGCCCGGACAGGCGGCACGCGGCTTTGACACTGGCCCGGCCAACGTGCTGCTGGATGGGTGGTGCCAACGGCATCTGGGCCGCCCTTACGACGCCGGGGGCCGCTGGGCGGCCTCGGGACAGGTGCTGGCGCCCTTGCTTGAGCAACTGATCGGCAGCGAGCCGTGGTTCGGCCTGCCGCCGCCCAAGTCCACGGGCCGCGATCTTTTCAACATGCAATGGCTCGACGCCCGCCTGGCGGAATTCGACGGCGCCGCGCCCGCGCCGGAAGATGTTCAGGCCACGCTGCAGCGGCTGACGGCCAGAACCGTGGCGGACGCCATCGACCGGGCGGCTGCGGGTACGCAAGAAGTCTTTGTCTGCGGCGGCGGCGCCCACAATACCGGCCTGATGCAGGAACTGGCGTATTGCCTGCAACGGCCCGTCCGCGCGACCGACGCCCTTGGCGTGCCTGCGCAACAGGTGGAGGCCCTGGCGTTCGCCTGGTTGGCGCACGCGTTCATGACGGGCAAGCCGGCCGGCCTGCCCAGCGTGACAGGCGCGCGCGGCGCAAGAATTCTTGGGGCGCTGTATCCGGCCTGAGCGCGATCCATCACGCGCCCATGCAAAAAGCCCTTCGGCAAACCGAAGGGCTTTTGTCTTTCCTGCCTGGGCGATTACACCGAGAACGAGGAGCCGCAGCCGCAGGTGGTGCTGGCGTTGGGATTGCGGATGACGAACTGCGCGCCTTCCAGGTCTTCCTTGTAGTCGATTTCGGCGCCGACCAGATACTGGAAGCTCATCGGATCGACAAGCAGCTGCACGCCATCCTTGTCCAGCACGGTGTCGTCTTCGTTGACGACTTCGTCAAACGTGAAACCGTACTGGAAGCCGGAACAGCCGCCGCCCTGCACGAATACGCGCAGCTTCAATTCGGGGTTGCCTTCTTCGGCCAACAGGTCTTTCACTTTGGCGGCAGCCGAGTCGGTGAACACCAGGGGTACAGGCGGGGGGGCCTGAAGGTCGACGGTTTCGGTCACTGCATTCATGGTTCACTCCTGGCCGGTACGGCCAAAATTCAGTGAGCGGCGTCGCCGCTCGTATGGTGTCACTATAGCGCAGGGCTTGA
>JAEYVD010000125.1 GCA_023432075.1 Pseudomonadota bacterium
GAGTCCAGTGGCCTGCGGATATGGATCTTGAATCTCGAACGGCACCATGAAGCCGGTTGAGGCCGAAGACTGGATTCGCTTTCCGGAAGGGACCGTTCGCCAGCCAGCTACTGCAGCTCCACAGCCCCGGTACATTCGATTGGCGAACGCCCACTTCGCCGCCATCGACATTTCTAAGGAACGCTGATGGCAAAACCTCAACTGAATCCCCCCTGCGTCGGCTGGCAACGGGATCTTCCCGGCCCCAACGACCCGCTCGACGAGCCCCCAATGCTGCTATGGCAGGCACCGACGCATATGGATGGAACGTATGTCCAGTTCGCCCGGAACACGTCGAGCCTTCGCGGAGGGATCTTTTACTTCTCACTGGTTATGGCATGGGTGGGTCTCAAGTATGTAATTTTTTCCGCAGCGCATTCTTATGCGACTGCGGCGGCTTTCAGCTTCGTCGGTGAGATTGTTGGAATTGTCTTTCTAGACGTAATGACACTTGCCCTGTGCGCTTACGCAGCATGCATTTTCTATCGTGCCGACGTTTCCCCACCCCGCGATCTTCCGCTCCGCTTCAATCGCCTACGTCGTAAGGTATACGTCTACGACTTCCAATCAGTTTGGTGGAATCCCTTCGATCGCGGATGCGTCACCACGGCGAGTTACGACTGGGACGACTTGCGAGCAGAGAAGTGGAAAGTCCGTGGTGCGACGCCTGGCGGCGGGCTCATCATCAAAGAAGGCGTCTCCATCGCGGTGGTGAAACCCGGCACGAACAACGTCGTGGCGCGCTTCCAATTGAACACCGACGCTGCGAACACCTCCAATTTCTGGGCATACGTGTGCGCCTACATGCAGAACGGCATTAAAGGCCTCGACCCTGATCGTGCCGAACCACGTGATGCCAACGACGTCGCTCCCTACAACATCGCCTTGCGCCTGGCTCCCCGAGTCCAGTGGCCTGCGGATATGGATCTTGAATCTCGAACTGCACCGTGAAGGCGGTCGAGCCCTAGGACTGGATTCGCTTGCCAGAAGGGCCCGCTCGCCACCCCGCCACTGCAGCTTCACAGCCCCGGTAGATTTGATTGGCGAACGCCCACTTCGCCGCCATCTGCCGGTGTCTGACACCCTAGGAAGACGCACTTGGCATGACGGGAATCTCACCAGGGTGTCAGACACGTTAAGAGGAAGCAGCCACACGCGAAGCGTCAAAGCGACGACGCAAGACGCCGCGTAAGTCCACGAAGGCCGCCCGCGCGGCCGCCCGGGGACGGGCACCGCAAGACGCTTCTCTCCCAAACGACTGCGTGCAAGAACCTCAAGAACCCGACTCGCCCCGCCACCCGTAAAGATTCAACCGTAGAGCCCGGTGCGTCGGGGGCGTGGGGTGGGCGGGGCGTTTAGATGCGCCCGACGGAAACCGAAGGGAGCCGAAGGCGGACGAGGTTGAGGATGTGGCAGTCCGGAGCGAAGGCTGCGGACCGCAATCGGAGCCCCGCCCGCCCCAGGCCCACGACGCGCCGGGCGCCTTAAGAACCATGCCGGACGAACCATGCCGGACGCCTTAAGAACTCAATCTATCCGGCCGGTACCCCCTCAAACCAACACACACTCCGTAGCCTCAGGCCCACTCAACTTCACCCGAAACTCCCGCAGCTCATCCCGCCGAAACACATGCACAGTCACCCGATCCCCAACCCGGTATTGCGCCAGCAGCAGATCCAACCCCGCCGGCGCATCCACCCGTAGTCCATCGATAGCCACCAGCACATCACCCGCCGACAAGCCCCCCTTATGCCCCGCGCCGCCTTCAAGAACCGTCGCCAGCGTCAGCGAGTCGCCTTGCTTGCGCGTGCGCACATCCAATGACGGAATATTGGCCGACGTCTTCCATTGCAGCTTCACGCCGTGTGTTTCAAGCAATGAAGCCAGCGGCACATCCGCCGTCCCGTACGCATGACGAGCGATAAAGCGCCGCGTGTCCACCCCCGTCGCTTCCTCGATCAGCGCCGGCAGTCCGTCTTCCGGCAAACCGTGCGGCTTGCCCCGATAGAAGTCCCGGCCATAGCGATCCCACAGCAACCGCATCACATCGTCCAGCGAATGTGCGCCCGACGATTCCTCGCGGATCAGCAGATCCAGCCCCAGTGCCACCAGTGCGCCCTTCGTGTAATAGCTCACCAGCGCATTCGGCGAGTTCTCATCCTGCTTGTAATAGCGCGTCCACGCATCAAAGGAGCTCTCTGCCGCCGACTGCTTGTGGCGGCCCGGCGTGCGGGCCACGCTGGTGATCGTCTTGGCCAGCAGGCGCAGGTAATCCGCGCGCGTGATCGCGCTCGAGCGCAGCAGCAGCAGATCGTCGTAGTAGGACGTAAAGCCCTCGAATACCCACAGCAGGCGCGTCAGGTCCGGTTGCGACAGATCGTACGGCGCGAAGACATCCGGCTTGATGCGCTTGACGTTCCAGGTGTGGAAATACTCGTGGCTCACCAGCCCCAGGAATCCCCGGTAGCCTTCGCCCTGGCCTTGCTGGCCCAGCACCGGCAGGTCCTTGCGCGCCGTCATCAGCGCCGTGCTGGCGCGATGCTCCAGGCCGCCGTAGCCGTCGCCCGTGACCATCGTCATGAAGACATAGCGGTCCGCGCTGTCCAGGAACGGCGCGCGCTTCGTGCGGGGTTCGAAGAAAGCGATCTGCGTCTCGCAGATCTTCTTCACGTCGTCCGTGATGCGCGCCAGATCCAGATTCGGCGCCACGCCCGTGAACACCAGTTCGTGTTCCGCGCCATGCGCCACAAAGCGCGACACCTGCGGCGTGCCCATCTCGACCGGGTGATCGATCAGCGCGTCATAGTCCGGCGCCAGGTACAGCCCGAAGCCGTGCCGGCGCGCCGCGCCCTTGTGACCCGCGGCTTCCGGCAGGCTCGTGTACACCTTCCAGCCGTCGATGCCGCGCGGCGGCGCCAGGTCCACCAGGCAGGGCTCGTGGTCCTGGCCGTGCACGCGCAGGAACACGCTGGTGCCGTTGAAGAATCCGTGCGTCTCGTCCAGATGCGCGCCGCGCACCGACAGGTCCCAGGCGTAGACCGTGTACTCCACCTGCAACGGGCCCTCGCAAGGCGCGGCTTGCCAGGTGTGGTTGTCGATTTTGTCGACACTCACGCGCCGCGTGCCGGCACGGGCCGACACGGTTTCAATCTGGCGCGAGAAGTCGCGGATCAGGTAGCTGCCCGGGATCCAGGCAGGCAGCGACAGACGCTGCCCGGCGGGCGAGGGCGTTGCGATCGTAAGGGTTATCCGGTAGCGGTGGCCGGCGGGATCGTGCGGCGCAAGGCGGTAAAGTATGGGAGGTACGTCATCAATTTTTTTCATGCTCATATCTTATTACCGGAGACATTCATGAGCGAGTCGTTTGTACTGGTCGAAACCCGGGGCCGAGTCGGCCTGCTGACGCTGAATCGTCCCAAGGCGCTCAACGCGCTGAACGATCAGCTCATGGACGAACTGGGCGCCGCGCTGCTGGCATTCGAGGCCGATCCCGACGTCGGCTGCGTCGTCATCACCGGTAGCGAAAAGGCCTTCGCGGCGGGGGCGGACATCGGCGCCATGAAAGACTGGTCGTACATGGACGTGTACGGCAGCGAATACATCACGCGCAACTGGGAAACGCTCAAGCGCATCCGCAAGCCCGTGATCGCCGCCGTGGCCGGCTACGCGCTGGGCGGGGGCTGCGAACTTGCCATGATGTGCGACATCATCATCGCGGCCGACACGGCCAAGTTCGGCCAGCCCGAAATCAAGCTGGGCGTGATCCCCGGCGCGGGCGGCACGCAGCGTCTGCCGCGCGCCGTCGGCAAGGTCAAGGCCATGGACCTGGCGCTCACCGCCCGCATGATGGGCGCCGAGGAAGCCGAGCGCGCCGGCCTCGTGTCGCGTGTGGTTGCCGCGGACAAGCTGCTTGAAGAAGCCATGGACGCCGCCACCGTCATCGCCTCCATGTCGCTGCCGTCGGTCATGATGGCCAAGGAATGCGTCAACCGCGCCTTCGAAGGTTCGCTCAACGAAGGCCTGCTGTTCGAACGCCGCGTGTTCCATTCGCTTTTTGCCACCGAAGACCAGAAGGAAGGCATGGCCGCTTTCACCGAAAAGCGCAAACCCGACTTCAAACACCGTTAATCCTTGTTACGGCTGCGCCTGCGTGAATCGCAGGCCACGCATTGCCCAGCGCGCCCTATGAAGGCGCGCTTTTTCATGGCCATCTGCGCGCAAAGTGCAGGTTTCGCCTTGAAACGTCTGGCTAGCACCTTGTTGCAGACTTCGGCCCTATCCTGAATGAGCGTCATCCCGAGGTGCCGCGCCAGAGCGGTTTGCTGTCACTGGCAAATCCCGCGCGGCGGCTCGATTGCAAACAAAATCAAGAAGGAGCCTTGCATGCGTAAACCCATCGCTACCCGCCGGCTGACCACGGCTGCGCTCGCCGGCGCGCTCAGCGTCTGCTTCATCAATGTCGCCCAGGCTCAATCGCCGCAATCCACGCTGCGTCTGGTTTCCGAGACGCCGTACGCCGCCCCGCAGGCCGCCCCGCGGATGAGCGAGGCGGAATTGCGCGATACGGCCATCGATGCCTACGTCTACGCGTATCCCATGGTGCTCATGGAACTGGCGCGCCGCCAGGCCACGGCGGTGCAAAGCCCGCTGGACGGCAAGGCGCCGATGAACCAGTTCGGCCACAAGGCCGCCTTCCCGGATCCGCGCGCGGCCGACACGCCCTGGCCCAGCGCCGACGCGCTGTACTCCAGCCTGTGGTTCGACGTCTCGCGCGCGCCGCTCATCATCAATCTGCCCGACACCGGCGGCCGCTACACCGTGCTCTCGGCACTGGACATGTGGAGCGACGTCTTTGCCTCGCGCGGCACGCGCACCAATGGCAACGGCGCACAGTCCTTCGCCATCGTCGGCCCGAACTGGAACGGCACCGTGCCGGCCGGTGTCGACGTGATCCGCAGCCCGACCTCGATGGGCTGGCTGATCGGCTGGACGCAGGCGGGCGGTCCGCAGGACTACGCCGCGGTCAACCAGATTCAGTCCGGCATGACCGCGCGTCCGCTGCTGGTTCCCGTAACGCCGGCCACCGCGCCGCGCGGCCGCAACGCCGGCAACGCATTCCCGCAGACCGGCGCGGGCATTGGCACGGCGCCCATCGGCAGCAACCTGCCCATGCCGGCCCCGGCCGTCACGGTGCCCGACGGCACCCCGGCCGAGCAAGTCGCGGGCATGGACGCCGCCTCGTACTTCGCCGTGTTCTTCGACGCGCTGCGCAACAACCCGCCGCACGCCAACGACACGCCCATGCTGGACCGCATGCGCCGCATCGGCCTGGATGACCGCCAGCCGTTCTCGTATGGCCGCCTGAGCCCGGCAGTGCAGCAGGCGTTGACCGCCGCGCAACCCCTGGCCGGCCGCCGCATCGCCGACAACGTCTCGCGCCTGGCCACCCCGATCAACGGCTGGAACACGGTGCTGACGGGCATCGGCACCTACGGCACCGACTACACGCGCCGTGCGGCCATCGCCTATGCCGGCCTGGGCGCGCCCACGCCGGAAGACGTGCTGTACCCGGTGACCGTGTCTG
>JAEYVD010000140.1 GCA_023432075.1 Pseudomonadota bacterium
GCGCAAGTTCCTCACGGCGGTGTTCCAGGCCAATGCGATGCTGACGAACCAGCCCGACGAGGCCGCGGGCGTGCTGCTGGCGCTGACGGGTCTATCCAAGGACGAACAGCTTGCGGTCATCAAGCAGACGCAGTGGTATTCGGCCGAGGACCAGAAAGCCCTGATGATCGAACCGGGCAACTTTGTGAACGGCATGCAGAAACTGGCCGAGATGCTGGTGTCGCTCAAGCAGATCGACCGCGCGCCCGCCGTCAAGGACTGGGTCCAGTCCGCGTATCTTTGAACCCGGGACATTCTGCCTATGTCCGCACGTTCTTCTTCACGCGAAACACGCCTGCTCTGGGTCAGCGTGTTTTCGCTGCTCGGTTTTCTGTTGCTGTGGGAGGGGCTGTGCCGCGCCGGCGCGGTCGATCCCATTTTCCTGCCCGCGCCGTCCCAGGTCCTGGCGCGGGCGCTGTCCATGTCCGACCAGGGCACGCTGTTCTACAACGTGCTGGCCTCGACGCGCCGCGTCATGGTGGGCTTTCTGGCCGCGGTGATCGTCGCGATTCCGCTGGGCATTTTGCTGGGCACCTCGAAGGTGGCGCGCGCCGTCTTCGATCCCATCATCTCGTTCCTGCGCCCGCTGCCGTCCATGAGCTGGATTCCGCTGTCGCTGCTGTGGTTCGGCATTACCGAAACGCAGAAGTACAGCATCGTCTTCATGGGTTCCTTCGTGCCCGCCCTGCTTTACGTGATGGAAGCCTCGCGCAGCATCGACCCGGTGCTGGTGCGCGCCGCGCGCAACCTGGGCGCCAACCGCTGGCAGGTCATGCGCGAGGTGCTGTTTCCCGGCTGTCTGCCGCAGATCCTGTCGGGCATGAAGATCATCCTGGGCCTGTCCTGGACCTGCGTGATCTCGGCGGAACTGGTGGCGTCCAAGGAAGGCCTGGGGTTCATGATCATGAACGGCAAGGAATTCTTCCAGACCGACACGGTGGTGCTGGGCATGGTGCTGATCAGTTTCACCGTGCTGGTGACCGATCTGTGTTTGCGGCTTCTTGAACGGTGGGTGCTGGCATGGCAGCGATGAACGACACGATGATCCGGCTGACGGATGTCTCCAAGGCCTACGGCGACGTGCCCGTGCTGGACAAGGTGAACCTGGAGGTCAAGCGCGGGGAATTCCTGGTGCTGCTGGGCGCCTCGGGCTGCGGCAAGTCGACGCTGCTGAACCTGATGGCCGGCTTCATCACGCCCAACACCGGATCGGTGCAGATCAACGGCCGAGAGGTCACCGACGTGACCGCCGCGTGCGGCATGGTGTTCCAGCAGTACGCGCTGTTTCCGTGGCGCACGGTGCAGGAGAACGTGGAGTTCGGCCTGAAGATGCGGGGCATGTCCCGCCAGGAACGCGCGCCGATCGCCCGCCGTTTTATCGAGATGGTGGGACTGAAGCACGCGGCGGACAAGTATCCGCATGCGTTGTCGGGCGGGATGAAGCAGCGCGTGTCGATCGCGCGCGTGCTGGCCAACGACCCGGACGTGATGCTGTTCGACGAGCCCTTCGCCGCGCTGGACGCGATGACGCGGCAGGTGCTGCAGGATCAGCTGTTGTCGATCTACGAGCAGAGCGGCAAGACCATCGTCTTTATCACGCACTCCATCGACGAGGCGCTGACCCTGTCGACGCGCATGGCCGTCATGGGATCCAAGCCCGGCCGCATCGTGCAGGACATCCAGAACGACCTGCCACATCCGCGCAGCGCCGACGTGCAATTGTCGCCCCGCTTCGTGGAACTGAAACGCGCCATCTGGGAGCGCGTGCAGGAGGAAGTCACGCGCAGCATGGAGCTGGCGGCCGACTAATGGCGGGGGGGCCCGATGGGCGCCCCGCCCTTCCCCCAAGCCCTGCTACGCGCGGCGGCCTTCCTCGGCCAGGAACTCCACCAGCGCCGGCAACGAAGGATCCATCGGCCGGTTGGCATGGATGCGCATCACATAGCCCCACGAACCCGCCATGCGCAGGTGGGGCGCCAACGGCACCAGCCGGCCACTCGCCAGGTCTTCGTCGATGAGCGGCGCGCGGCCCAGCGCGATGCCGACGCCCGCCGCCGCGGCGGCCACCACGGTGCTCAGGCCGCTCAGCACCATCGGGTCCTGCCAGTCGTCCGCGGCCAGACCCAGCCGGGGACGCCACGTTCGCCAGTCGGTCTCGGGACTGTCGATGTGCTTTTCCTCCAGCCAGCGATGGCGCAGGAACACGCCCGGATCGTTGCGCTCGGCCTCAGCCACCAGCCCCGGGCTGCACACCGGCACCACGGTTTCGGTCATGAGCGGGATGTCGCCCGGCGCGGCGATGTGCGGACCCATCGCGCGCACGTGCAGGAAGGCCAGATCGATGTCCTGGGTTTTCCAGGCCGGATCCTGGCTGGCGTGCAGATACACCTGAATGTCGATGTCCGGATGCAGTTCGATGAACCGCCCGATGCGCGGCGCGAGCCATAGCGCGGCCAGCGAGGGGTTGGCGGACACGTTCAACGTATAGCGCCGCTTGCCGCGGGCGCTGGCCCGGACATTGCGGCAGGCTGTCTCCAATAGGGTCAAGGCCTGTTGTACGGACGCCAGCAGCGCCGCGCCCGCTTCCGTGGTCTCGGCGCGCCGCACGGTGCCGCCCCGTCGCAGCAGCGGCGCCCCTAGATCGGCCTCAAGCGCCCGCAACTGATGGCTGACGGCGCTTTTCGTGACGTTCAGCTCTGCGGCAGCGCGGCTCAGGCTGCCCAGCCGGGCCACGGCTTCGAAGGCGCGCAAGGCGGCCAGCGGCGGAGTGCGGGTGGAGGCGTCGGACATCGGTTGAGTTTATCTCAACCCCTGATTGAAAATTCATCGCTTTCGCATGCAGGCCGGATCGGGGACCATGCAGGCTCTGGATGGAGTAATGGCTATGTATTTCGATTCGAGGCTGTGGCGCCTGACCGAGGGTCTGCGCGCCGGCATGGCGGGCGGCATCTTTCTGGGCCTGCTGGCCCTGGCAGCCGGGATTGCACGCTACGTGTTCCTGGGCCAGCTGCTGGCCCGGGTGTTCGACGGCGCGCCGTGGCAGGATTGGGCGGCGCCCGCGCTGTGCGTGGCGGCCATGGTGGTGCTGCGCGCGTTCCTGGACGACTGGCGCACGGTGCAGGCCAACCGCACGTCGGCCGCCATCCAGCACACGCTGCGCGCGCGCCTCTACGACCGCATCGTCGCGCTGGGGCCGGCATGGTTTGCCAACCAGCGCACCGGCGGCGTCATGCTCACCGTGGTGGACGGCGTCGAACAGTTGCAGACGTTCTTCGGACAGTACCTGCCGCAGGTCGCCATCGCCGCGGCCGCGCCGTTTGCGATCTTTGCCGTCATTGCATTCTGGGACGTGCCGACCGCCCTGGTGTTCCTGGCCGCGGCGCTGTTCGCGCTGTTCGGGCCGATGGCGGTGCACATGCTGGACCGGCGCGCCAGCCTGGCGCGCAGCCGGTCGCTGAACGAGTTCGGCGAAGAATTCCTGGACGCCGTGCAGGGCCTGCCCACGCTCAAGTCGTATGGCCAGGGCAAGGCCTGGGGCGAACGGCTGGCCGCCCGCGCGCGCAGCCTGTCGGACAACACCTTCTGGGTGCTGTCCGTCAGCCTGCTCACGCGCGGCATCAGCGACCTGGGCGTGGCGCTGGGCGCCGCGCTGGCGCTGACGCTGGGCGCATGGCGCGTCGCCGCCGGCGACATGAGCGTCGAGGCGCTGCTGATCGTGCTGATGGCGGGCACCGAGATCTTCCGGCCGCTGCGCGACCTGCGCGCGGTGCTGCACCGGGGCATGCTGGGCCAGTCGGCCGCCGCCAGCATCCACGCGCTGATGGACGCGCAGCCGCTGACGCCCGCCCCGGACACCGCCATGCAAGCAGGCGCCGTGCGAGCGGGCGCTGCCCGCCTGGCGCCCACCATCGAGTTCGACGACGTGGCGTTTTCGTATACGCCCGAACGCGCCGCCCACCAGGGCCTGGCATTTCGCATCGCGGCGGGCGAGCGGGTTGGCGTGGTCGGCCCCAGCGGCGCGGGCAAGTCCACCATCGTGCGGCTGCTGCTGCGCGAATGCGTGCCGCAAGGTGGCGTGGTGCGGATCGGCGGACACGACATCAACACGCTGGACACGCAGTTCCTGCTGTCGCACTTTGCGCTGGTCAGCCAGGACATCACGCTGTTTCACGGCACCATCGACGACAACCTGCGGCTGGGCCGCCCAGACGCCACCCAGGACGAGGTGCGCGCGGCCGCGCGCGCCGCCAACATCGACGACTTCATCATGGCGCTGCCCGACGGCTACGCAACGCGCATCGGCGAACGCGGCCTGCAGTTGTCGGGCGGCCAGCGCCAGCGCGTGGCGATCGCCCGAGCCCTGCTGCGCGATGCGCCCATCCTGATCCTGGACGAGGCGCTGTCGTCGGTGGATACCGAGAACGAGGCGCTGATCCAGCAGGCGCTTGACCGTCTGATGGCCGGCCGCACGACGCTCATCCTGGCCCACCGCCTGGCCAGCGTGATCGGCGCCGACCGCATCCTGGTCCTGGACCAGGGGCGCGTGGCGGCATCGGGACCCCATGCCGCGCTGATGCGCCAAGGCGGGCTGTACCACCGGCTGATGCACGAACAGGCCGCCGCGCATCGGAATCCCGCCGCGGGCTCACCGGTTGCCGCGCGGCCCGACACGGCGCGGGCGGCTGTGCCAGACAACGACAACGACCAGGGCCCCGCCCTGCGCCCGCTGGACGCCGACGCCGAACAGGTCGGCTGGCGCGCCACGCTGGGCACGCTGCTGGCGGTGGTGCGGCCGTGGCGCGGCACGCTGATTGCGACCATCCTGCTGGGCGTGGCGCGCGTGGCCGCCTTCATCGGCGTGGGCGTGTTCAGCGCCCTGATCGTGGCCGCCATCCGCGATGGCCGCGAGACCGGCGCGCTGGTCGCTGGCCTCTTGATCGCCGCGCCGCTGGCCGCCCTTTTCCACTGGCTGGAATCGTGGCTGGCGCACGCGATGGCCTATCAGCTGCTTGCCGACATGCGCGTCAAGCTCTACGACAAACTCGAACGCCTGGCGCCCGCCTATCTGCTGCAGCGCCGCTCCGGCGACCTGGTCGCGCTAGCCACCCAAGACGTGGAGATGGTGGAGTATTTCTACGCGCACACCATCGCGCCGGCCATCGTGTCGATACTGGTGCCGCTGTCCGTGCTGGGCTTTCTGGGGTTCTACAGCTGGCCGGTTGCGCTGGCGCTGCTGCCCTTCCTGGCCTACGCGCTGCTGTCGCCGGTGCGCGGCCGCCAGCGCGTGGACGCCCTGGGCGACAAGGCGCGCCAGGCATTGGGCGAAATGAGCGCCCACACCACCGACACCATCCAGGGCCTGGCGGACTTGACCGCCTTCCAGGCCACCGGCCGGCGCCGCGACCAGTTCCTGAAGGTCGCCGACCATTATCGCGAGCGGCGTCTTGCCATTCTGCGCGACCTGTCGCGCCAGACCGCCTGGTTCGAAACCGCGATGGGCCTGGGCGGCCTTGCCGTGGCGGTCGTGGGCGCGTTGCAGGTGCAAGCAGGCGCGCTGTCCGCCGGCATGCTGCCCCTGCTGGTGCTGATTGCGCTGGCCACGTTCCTGCCGGTGTCGGAGATCTCGCAGGTCAGCCGGCAGTTGGCCGACACCATTGCCGCCACGCGCCGCCTGCACGTGGTGGCCAACGAACCCGACCCGGTCGTGGACGGCCCCCTGCCCGCGCCGGTGGCGGCCCATGGCCTGTCGCTCGCCTTCGATC
>JAEYVD010000152.1 GCA_023432075.1 Pseudomonadota bacterium
GGGCGGTGCGGTCGGCTATACCGGCAGCCACAACTCGATCTCCGACGTGTCCTCGCGCATGAGCGTGGACAGCTACACGGCGACGGTCTTCGGCGGCAAGAACTTCGAAGCCGGTCCCGGGCACGTGCGCTTCATGGCGGGCGCGGCCTACACCTGGCACGAGATCGACGCCAAGCGCAACGTCGCGGCCGGCAGCCTGAACCAACGTCTGGAATCGTCCTACAACGCGTCGTCGACGCAATTGTTCACGGAACTGGGCTACAAGCTGCCGCTCTCGGACGCCTATGCGATCGAACCCTTCGCTGGCGTGGCCTGGAACCAGATCCGCACGCGCGGCTTCCAGGAAACCGGTGGCTCGGCGGCGCTGCGCGGCCAGAGCAATACCGACGATGTGACGAGCACCACGCTGGGCCTGCGCGGCGCGATGCTGATCGGTTCGGATAGCGCGCCCGGCCGCTTGACGGCGACGGTGGGCTGGCGCCACGCGATGGGCGACGTGAAGCCCACGCAGAAGCTGGCCTTTGAAGGCGGCAGCACCTTCACGGTGTCTGGCGTGCCCATCGCGAAGAACGCGGCAGTGCTGGGCCTGGGCGCCGAAGTGGCGATCACGCGCAGCACGACCGCGGGCGTGGCGTACGACGCGCAGTTTGGCGGCGGCAACCGTCAGCAGTCGGGCATGTTCAAGCTGATGACGCGCTTCTGAGGCGCAGCGGCATGGCCGCATGACTGCCCGTAACGGCAGGATTGCGCGCCGGTCCCGCAAGCCTGCAACGCGCTGAGCGCGGGGCCCTCGGCCCCGGCCCTCAGCGCGTTTTCTTTTCGGCTTCTGCTTTGGATATGGGAGGCGGCAGCGGCAGACCTTCTGCCCGGGCCAATCTTTCCATCGCGACTTCCAGGATGGCGCGCGCCTGCCCCGCGGCACGTCCGAGGTCGCTGTGCAGCTGGGCGTCGTCGTCGTTGCGGGACGCGCACTGCACGCTGTAGCGTTCGAAGCTGCCCACCATCAGCAGCAGGTCGGCCAGGTGCTTCGGGCATTCGCACGCCAGGCCGCTGCCGGAGGCCATGATGGTGAATAGCGCATGCTCGTCAAAGCGCAGTTCCAGCGTGGGCTGCGGCGGGGCCGTCGGCAGGCGTTCGCCGGCAACCGCCGAGCGGCACAGCAGCAGCAATTCGCCGATGTCCGCGGGCACACGCGCGGCCAGGAAACCGTGCACGCGCAAGGCGCGGATGGTTGCGCTGGCGCAGAACCGGTAAAGCACCAGCACGGGGACGTCGCCGCACGCCTGCGCGGCGGACGCGATCAGCGGCAGCGCGCTTTCATGCAGTTCGGACAGTTCGATCACCAGCACTTCGAGGTCCGCGTCCCGCGGCGCGAGGGCGACCTGCTCCAGGTTCGGCCAGCTCTGTTGAACGATCATATCCATGCCGTCGCGTCCGCTGCCGGCAATGCGCCGGGCCAGGTTGGCGCCGGCCACGCCCAATCGCAGCGGTCCCTGTGCCGCGGGCTGGCGCGCGGCGGCGCCTGCCAGTTCATGCAGCTGTTCGATGGACATGGGCGCAAGCACGCCGATGGCATGACCCTGATCGACCAGTTGCTTCAGCAGGCTCAGCCGGCGCACCTGTTCGGCGGAATACAAGCGCTGGCCCCGCGCCGAGCGCTCGACATCGGACAGGTTGTAGCGGCGCTCCCAGACGCGCAGCGTTTCGGGCGAAAGCCCCGCCAGACGCGCCGCGACGCCGCTGCGATAGGTGATGCGGCCATCGTCGGATTGCTTGGATTCCATGGTTTTCCTTGACCCGGTATTGAACCGATATGTTTGGATAATAACGGTTCAAAACGTGGACGAGAAGACGTCAGACGCGTAAATTTCCTCATCAAGCGGTTCAACTTTCCCCCATTCGAGGCCGCTTTCGGAACCCGCGCTCGCGGGAGGTCACTGGACAAGGAGTCAATCATGAAACGTCTTTTGGCAGGAATTTCGCTCACTCTGGCGCTGGGCGCCGCGCACGCCGCCGACATCGTGGACACCGCCAAGTCGGCCGGGTCGTTCAATACGCTGGTCACGGCCGTGCAGGCGGCCGGCCTGGTCGACACGCTGAAGGGGCCGGGCCCGTACACCGTCTTCGCGCCGACCGATGAAGCCTTCGCCAAGGTGCCCAAGGACAAGCTGGACGCGCTGCTGAAGGACAAGGCCGCGCTGACCAAGGTGCTGACCTATCACGTCGTGCCCGGCAAGGTCATGGCCAAGGACGTCAAGCCCGGCATGGTGAAGACGGTTGAAGGCAGCTCGCTGACCATCGCGGTCAACGGCGGCAACGTCACCGTGGACAACGCCAAGGTCGTGAAGACCGATGTCGCGGCCGACAATGGCGTCATACATGTCATCGACACGGTGCTGATGCCGAAGTAGGCGTTTTTTGCAAGGGAGCAGGCCGTACCGATGTCCGGCCTTGATAGGCCACCTTGACGGTGCGTGGCCTATCTTTTTTGTTTCATGACCGGCAAGCCGTCCATCGGCTTGCCGGCCCCCGCTCAATCCGTGTGCCGATCCAGCGACATCGTCAGCCGGAAGCGGCTGGCGGGATGGTACGTGACGCTGATTTCAATGGTTTGCCGGGTCGTGTCGATGTAGCTGCGCAGGATGCGCAGCGCAGGTGACCCCGCTTCGGCGTTCAAGGGGCCGGCGACGCGCGCCGGCAGTGCGACCGCTTCGATGTCCTGGCGGATCTGCACGATGTTCACGCCGTAGTTCGCCTCGATCAGGCTGCTGATCAATTCCTGCGGGTTGTCGCGCACGCGCGGCACGACGTCCCGATAGGCCGGATCCAGGTACGCGTCCGTCCAGCCGATGGGATTTGCCACGTCGTCGCGATTGCGGCGCAGGCTAGATATGCGCAGCCAGCGCGTGCCGCCCGCACAGCCCAGTGTCTGCGCCAGCGTCAGGTCGGCCACCTCGTCGGCCACGTCGATGACTTCGCGGGTGTGCGCCTTGCCGAACTGCACCACACCTTCTATCGAGGTCAGCGCCTGCTTGTAGTTGGCCGCCGGCCGCGCCGACTCCACGCGCGTGCCCACATTCTTGCGCCGCGACACCAATCCCAATTGCTGCAGTTCCTGCAGCGCCAGCCGCACGGTGTGCCGGCTGGTGTCGTATTGCGCCGCCAGTTCGAGCTCCGTGGGCAACAGGTCGCCCACCTTGTGATGGCCCGCGACGATCGCCTCGCTCAGCGCCGCCGTCAGGCGCGCCGCTGTCATCCGTGTCATGGATTGCTCCTAGTCTTTTCCAAAGCATCCGCGGGTATACCCCGATATCCCGGTCCGTCAAGCATCCCTAGACTTCCTATATGTTCGAACATATTGATATGTTCGTAGTTTCAGCGAGGTTAGCATGCCAGTTTCTCTGCTGGGCGGGGCCAGCACGGTTTTGGACTCCGTTCTCTTTCGTGACGCCTTCGGCACCGCCGAAGCCCGCGAGATTTTCTCCGACGAAGCGACGCTTGCGCGCTATGTCGAGGTCGAGGTCGCGCTGGCCCGGGCCCAGGCCCGGCTGGGCCTGATTCCGGCCGAGGCGGCCGAACAGATCGCCGCCCGCGTCAAGCCTGCCGAACTCGATCTGCCCGCGTTGGGCCAGCAGACCGACATCGTGGGCTATCCCATCCTTCCGCTGGTCGAGCAGCTTGCCACGCAATGCGGCGAAGCGGGCGGCTACCTGCATTGGGGCGCCACGACGCAGGACATCATGGATACCGGCATTGTGCTGCAGGTGCGCGCCGGCCTGGACGTGATCGCGCGCGACCTGTCCGAGGTGCGCGAAGTGCTGGCGGGCCTGGCCGAACGTCACCGCGCCACGCCGATGGCCGGGCGCACGCACCTGCAGCACGCGCTGCCCATCACCTTCGGCTACAAGGCTGGTGTCTGGCTGTCGATGTTCGACCGGCATCAGGAGCGGCTGTCGCAGCTGCGCGACCGCGTGCTCTGCGTGCAACTGGCGGGGGCGGCCGGCACGCTGGCGTCCATGGGCGAGCACGGCCTTGCCGTGCAGCGCGAGCTGGCCGGGGAGCTGGGCCTGAACGTGCCCGCCACGACCTGGCACGTGGCGCGCGATGCGTTGGCCGAAGTGGTCAATCTGCTGGCGCTGATCGCCAGTTCGCTGGGCAAGGTCGCCACTGACGTGATGATCATGGCTTCCACGGAATTCGGCGAGCTGCGCGAACCCTTCGTGAAGGGCCGCGGCGCCAGCAGCACGATGCCGCAGAAGTGCAATCCCATTTCCAGCGAACTCATGCTCGCGGCGGCCAAGGCCGTACGCCAGCATGCCGGACTGATGCTGGATGCCGCGGTGCAGGACTTCGAGCGCGCCACCGGCCCGTGGCATGCGGAGTGGATCGCCATTCCGCAGAGCTTCATCCTGACGGCCGGCGCGTTGCATCAGGCCAGGTTCGCGCTGGGCGGCCTGAGCGTGGACGTGGAGCGCATGGGCGCCAACCTGGGCCTGACGCATGGGCTCATCGTGGCCGAGGCCGTGATGATGGAACTGGCGCCCGCGCTGGGCCGTCACAACGCGCATCACATCGTCTACGACGCCTGCCGCGCGGCGCTCGGCCAGGGGTGCAGCCTGGCCGAGGCGTTGCTGGATTCTCCCGAGGTTGCAAGGCATTTCGACCGCGAGGCGCTGGCGCGCATCACCGACCCCGCCAACTATCTGGGCCAGGCGCCCGCGCTGGCCGACCAGGCCTGCGCCCGCTCGCGCGCGCTGGGCTATCCGCACCAGGAGCCGCGCGCATGAGCCCCTTGCCAAGCACCGGCGCCCCGCGCGGCGTGGAACAGACCTACTTCGATTCGCTGGCGCAGGGCGTCTGGCGCGTGCCGCGCTGTGGCGGCTGCGGCCAGGCGGTCTTTTACCCGCGCCAGATCTGCCCGCATTGCGGCGGCGCGCAGTTCGACTGGTTCGAGCCCAGCGGCCGCGGCGTTATCCATTCGACCACCACGGTGCGGCGTTCGCCCGA
Organism: Pseudomonadota bacterium; assembly: GCA_023432075.1. Lineage (GTDB taxonomy): Bacteria > Pseudomonadota > Gammaproteobacteria > Burkholderiales > Burkholderiaceae_B > Achromobacter. The sequence goes on from JAEYVD010000152.1 coordinate 5,008, forward strand.
GGCGGGCGGCGACTACAACGTGTGCCTCGTCGACCTGGAAGAGGGCTTTCGCATGATGAGCCGCGTCGAAGACGCCCCTGCCACCCGGCCCCGCATCGGTGACGCCGTGCGCGCCGAGGTGCGTGCCCATGGCGACGCCAACCGCGTCGTGTTCAGCCTGGACGAGCAAGCATGAAAGACAACGCATTTCGCGGCGCCGCCGCGATCGCCGGCATCGGCCACGCGGGCCTGGGCAATGCCGCAGGCTACACCGAAATGGAAATCCTGGCGCAGGCCAGCGCACGCGCCGTGGCGGACGCCGGCTTGCGCATGAGCGACATCGACGGGCTTTGCACGTGCAGCGCGTCGGCGACCATGTGGGCAATGCCGGTGGCCGAGTACCTGGGCATCAAACCCACGTTCATCGACAGCACCATGCTGGGCGGCTCGAGCTTTGTCGCGCATCTGGCGCCGGCCGTGCATGCGCTGATGTCCGGCGAGTGCAACGCGGTGCTGGTCTGCTATGGCAGCACGCAGCGCTCGGGCACGATGAATCGCGCGGCCGTTGGCAAGATGCGCGCGGCGCTGGATCCGCAGCCCTTCGAGGCGCCCTACGAGCCGCTGCAGCCCATCACCGCCTACGCACTGGCCGCCGCGCGCCACATGCATGAATTCGGCACCACCCGCGAGCAGCTGGCGCAAGTGGCCGTGTCGGCGCGAGCGTGGGCGCAGCTCAATCCGGATGCCTACTCGCGCGATCCGCTCAGTCTTGATCAGGTGCTGGCGGCGCGGCCGGTGTGCGATCCGTTGACCGTGCGCGACTGCTGCCTCCTGACCGACGGCGCGGGGGCGTTCGTGCTGGTGCGCGCCGACCGCGCGCGCGACCTGGCGCAGCCGCCCGTCTATGTGCTGGGCAACGCCACCGAGGTCTGGCATCGGCAGATTTCGTCGATGCAGGACCTGACCGTCACCGCGGCGTCGCGCTCAGGGCCGCGCGCGCTGGCGCAGGCCGGGGTGGGGGTGGCGGACGTCGACCTCGTCTGCCTGTACGACGCGTTCACCATCAATGTGCTGCTGTTCCTGGAAGACCTGGGTTTCTGCCCCAAGGGCGAAGGCGGCCGGTTCGTGGAGGGCGGCCGCATCGGCCCCGGCGGCTCGCTGCCGGTCAACACCAACGGGGGCGGGCTGTCGTTCGGCCATCCGGGCATGTATGGCGTGTTCCTGGTGCTGGAGGCCGTGGCGCAGCTGCGCGGGCAGGCCGGGGCGCGCCAGCGGTCCGCCGACATCGCCCTGGTGCACGGCAACGGCGCCACGCTGTCCAGCCAGTCCACTGCCGTGCTGGGCACCGCGGCCGCCCTCTGATTCCATTTATCCAACCTGGAGACCTGCGGCGTGTCGCGCGCCGCGGGCTGTGTTCATGATCGACAAGATATCTCCCTCTCTGCAAGAGGCGGTCAGCGTGATCGGCGACGGCGCCACCGTGATGGTGGCCGGTTTCGGCGACTCGGGCCTGCCTTGCGCGCTGCTGCACGCGTTGAAGGACGCGGGCCCGCGCGATCTCACCATCGTGAGCAACAACGCGGGCACCGGCGACTACGGGCTGGCGGCGCTGCTGTCCGCGGGCCTCGTGCGCAAGGTGATCTGCTCGTATCCCAAGTCCTCGGGGTCCGACGTGTTCACCGCCCTGTACCGCGCGGGCAAGGTCGAACTGGAAGTCGTGCCGCAAGGCACGCTGCTGGAACGCATCCGCGCCGCGGGGGCAGGACTGGGCCCCTTTTTCACGCCGACTTCCTACGGCACGCCGGTGGCCGACGGCAAGGAGCAGCGCGTCTATGAAGGCAAGGGCTATGTGCTGGAGAACCCGTTGCCCGCCGACTTTGCGCTGCTCAAGGGCGACCGGGCCGACCGCTGGGGCAACCTGACCTACCGCCTGGCCGCGCGTGGCTTCGGGCCGGTGATGGCCATGGCCGCGCGTCACGCCATCGCCGAGGTCAACCAGATCGTGCCGCTGGGTGAGTTGGCGGCCGACGCCGTGCACACGCCCGGCATCTTTGTTCAAAGCGTCGTCCGCCTGGAGGCCCGCCATGACGGTTAAACCCCTCACCCGCCAGCGCGTGGCGCAGCTCGTTGCCGACGACATCCCCGACGGCAGCTACGTCAACGTCGGCATCGGCATTCCGACGCTGGTGGCGGGCTGCATCGCGCCCGACAAGGAAATCATCCTGCACAGCGAGAACGGCATTCTGGGACTGCGCGGCTTGCGCGACGGCGAAACGCCGGACCCGGACCTCATCAACGCCAGCAAGGTGTCGGTGCAGTTGCTGCCCGGATCCTCGATCTGCGATCAGGCCACGTCGTTCGCGATGATGCGCGGCGGCCACCTGGACCTGACCATTCTTGGCGGCTTTCAGGTGGCGCCCAACGGCGATCTGGCAAGTTGGTCGCTTGGCCTGCCTGGCGACGTGCCCGGCATCGGCGGTGCGATGGATCTGGTGGCCGGCGCGCGCCGGGTGGCAGTTGCCATGCAGCACTGCGATCGCGATGGCAATTCCAAGCTGGTCAGCGCCTGCACGCTGCCGCTGACCGGTCGCGGCGTGGCTGACGTGATCTACACGGACCTCGCGGTGATCGACATCGACGCGGCGCGCGGCTTTGTCGTGCGCCGGATGTTGCGCGGCCTGACGCGCGAGGCGTTGCAGGCCGCGACCGCCGCGCCGCTGGCCTACGCCGACGACATCACGTTTATTGAACCCTGACGCGCACCACGCGCAATAAAAACGAGTGAAGGAGACATCATGACCCTGTTGCACAAGATCAAGAAAGGCGGCGCCCTGACCGCCATGACGCTGGGCCTGGCCGCCCTGTCGGCCACGGCGCTCGCCGACTACCCCGAACGTCCCATCCAGCTCATCGTGGGCTATCCGCCCGGCGGGTCGGCCGACGTCGTCGCGCGTCCGCTGGCGGTCATGCTGGGCAAGAAGCTGGGCGTGCCGGTGGTGGTGGAGAACCGTCCCGGCGCCGGCTCCAGCATCGGCACGCAGGTGGTGGCGCGCGCCAATCCGGACGGCTACACGGTCGGCCTGGTGCTGGCGGCGCACGCCATCAATCCCAGTCTGTACAAGAGCCTGCCGTACAACACCGAGAAGGATTTTGCGCCGGTGGGCAAGATCGCCGATCTGCCGCTGGCGCTCTATGTCAATTCGCAGTTCCCGGCCAAGACGGTGGGCGAGCTGATCGCGTATGCCAAGGCCAATCCGGGCAAGGTGACGCTGGCTTCTTCCGGCAACGGCAACACCACGCATCTGGCCATCGAGCTCTTTGCGACCAGCGCCGGTATCGACATTTTGCACGTGCCCTACAAGGGCGGCGGACCGGCCCAGACGGCCGCGTTGGGCGGCGAAGTCTCCGGCCTGTTTGATGGCCCGCACTCGCTGAACATGGTGCAAAGCGGCCGCGTGCGCGTGCTGGGCTTTGCCAGCAAGGACCGCCTGGCGCTTGCGCCGGAGGTGCCGACCATCGCCGAAGCCGGTCTGCCCGGATTCCAGGTGTCGGGCTGGTACGGCCTGGTGGCGCCGGCCGGCACGCCCCAGCCGGTGATCGACAAGCTGAACAGCGCGCTGAACGAGGTGCTCAAGGGACCTGACTTCCCCAAGACGGTCGAGCCGCTGGGCTACATCGTGACGCCGTCCACGCCGGCCGAGTTCGGCGCCTTTGTCACTGACGAGTCGGCGCGGTGGAAGAAGGTCATCCAAGAAGCGAATATCAAACTGGACTGAGGCAAGGCATATGAGCAGCGATTCGACCGCCGGTCTTCCCGACCTGGCCCGTCCCGGCGTGATCGTGGGGGTGGTGGGCGCGGGCCTGATGGGGCGCGGCATCGCGCAGGTGGCGGCGCAGGCAGGGTATGTGGTGCGCCTGCACGATACGCGGGCGGGCGCCGCCAGCGACGCGCGGCAGGATATCCTGGCGACGCTTGCGACGCTGGCCGCCCGCGGCAAGATCCCGCCCGATCAGGCGCAAGGCGCCGACACCCGCCTGATCGCCGCGGGGGCGCTGCGGGACCTGCACGACTGCGAACTGGTGATCGAAGCCATTGTCGAGTCGCTGCCCGCCAAGCAGGCGCTGTTCCGCGAGCTGGAGGCGGTCGTCTCGCCGCAGTGCGTGCTGGCCACCAACACGTCGTCGCTGCTGGTCACCGAGGTGGCCAGCGCGTGCGCGGCGCCGCAGCGTGTGGGCGGCCTGCACTTTTTCAGCCCCGTTCCGCGGATGAAGCTGGCCGAAGTCATTCCGGGGTTGCGCAGCGCGCCGGGCCTGGCCGAGGTGCTGGCGGCGTTCACGCGCCGCCTGGGTCACACGGCGGTGGTGGCGCGCGACACGCCGGGCTTCATTGCCAATCACGCCAGCCGGGGCTACCAACCCGAAGCCCTGCGCATTGCGGGTGAGCAGATCTGCGACGTTGCGGGCATCGATGCGATCCTGCGCGACGCGTGCGGGTTTCGCATGGGACCGTTCGAGCTCTTCGATCTGACCGGGCTGGATGTGTCGCATCCGGCGGGCGAGTCGATCTACCGGCAGTGGTTCGACGAGGCGCGGCATCAACCCTCCATCATCACGCGGCAGCGGCTGGCCGGCGGCGTGCTGGGGCGCAAGACCGGCCAGGGCTTTTACCGGTACGACGACGATGGCAAGCGCGTGGATCCAGAAACGGGCGACGCGGCCGTGGCGGTGGATCGGCGCATCCCGGTGTGGATCGCGCCGTCCGATCTGCCGTTTCGCGGCACGCTGGCGGCGCGCGTGGTGGCGGCCGGGGCCACGCTGGAGGCCGGTGAAACGCCGTCGGACGCGGCGCTGTGCTTCGTGCTGCCCGTGGGCGAGGACGCCACGGCCGTGTGCGCTCGGCTGGGACTGGACGCGCGGCGCGTGGTCGCCGCCGATCCGCTATTCACGCTGACGCGCTACACCCTCATGTTGACGCCGGTGACGTCCGCGGCCATGCGGAACCAGGCCCGCGCGATTCTGCAACGAGACGGGGCGGCCGTGACGTGCATCCAGGACAGTCCGGGCTTTGTCGCGCAGCGCATCGCCGCGACCATCGTCAACAACGCGTGCGCCATGGCGCAGCAGGGCATTGCCACGCCAGAAGACATCGATCAGACGGTGATGCTGGCGCTGGGATATCCGCGCGGCCCGTTCGCGTTGGGCGATGCGCTGGGGGCGCGCACCGTCCTGCGGATTCTGGAGCAGTTGCACGCACGCTATCTGGAACCGCGGTACCGCGCGAGCGCCTGGCTGTCGCGCCGGGCCGAGCTGGGACTGCCGTTGGGCACGGTGGCCAGCGCGCGCTGAAAGCGGCAGCGCGCGCGCTGGCGCGGCGTCAGGAACGTTGCGCGTCGCGCAGCACGGGTGCGGGTTCGCCGCGCCGATCGCGCGTCGGCTCGGGCCGCTGCCAGATCCACGCCAGCACCGCCACCATCGTCAGGCACAGCGGCCAGACGACCCACGGATGGGGAATGGTGCGGGTCATCACGACCATGCAGACCGTCATCGACACCGTGGCCATGATCTTGGCGCGGCGCGTGACCCTGCGGCCGTTGTGCCAGTTGTGCAGCATCGGGCCGAACCAGCGATGCTCGTGCAGCCAACGGTGCAGGCGCGGCGAGCTGCGCGCGGCGGCCCAGGAAGCCAGAAGCACAAACTCGGTGCTGGGCAGGCCGGGGATGAACACGCCGGCGACGGCGAGCGCGATGCTCACGAACGCCAACGCCAGGTACAGCGCCCGCACCCACGGTTTGCGAGGCGTCATGCGCCGAGTTCGAAATGGCGCTCGAGCAGTGCGCCGAAGCGATCATAGGCGGCGTTGGCGCCGGCAATGACGGCGTCATGCGTGGCGGGGTCGAGCGTGTCGCTGTCCAGCGAGGCGACGAAGCGGCGCCACACGGTGGCGCGGCCGTCCGGATAGGCGGCAAGGTTGCGCGCGCCGAAGTCGGCGGACAGGTCCAGGTCCGCCTGTGCCTGCTTGAACAGGAACGCGGCGCCCAGCGTCGAACCTTCGGACACGTACAGCCAACCCAACGCCTCGGGCATGGTCACGCCGATGCTGGCGATGCCGTCTTCGGGGGCGGGCGTGCCCAAGTCGCGCAGGTCGGCAAGCGAGGCGTCTTCGCGGCCACGCGCTTGCAGGTCCGGCACGGCCTGCTTGACGGCGTCGTCCTGGAACAGGTATTCGACGTCGCGCTGGAAGAGGTATTGCGCGGCGACGAAGCGGGCGTACGCATCGCGGCTGGCGAACGGCGCGCCGCGCTCCATGAGCTGGTGCATGCGCTCGTGCTGGTCCGCCGTTTCATGCTTCAGGCGCTGCGACAGCGAGGGACGTTCGAGGGTTTCGGTGGTCATCGTCGGTGTGAAGGGATGGGGTGAAGGCGATCCATCGGTGATGGATGATGATGAGTCTTATTATTTCCCAGCGATTGCCGAATGACACGTTAAAGATGCTTAAGAAACGTGTCGCACGAAACGTGTCCTTCCCGGCGCGTCGTTCAGAAGCCGGTCTCGCGCACCAGCAGCGCCGCGCAGCGGCGCCACGCGCGCAGCAGCAGGCTTTCGGGCTCGCCTTCGATGACGGCGGTGCCGCGCAGGGCTTGCAGACGTGGCAGGGCCGCGCCGGACCCATCGGCGGGACGCAGGATCACGCGATAGACCGCGCGTTCCGGCACGAGGCCCTGTGAATCGGGGTCGGGCCGGGATTCGCCGCGCGGGGCCTGCATCGCGGCCACGGCGCCGCCATGCGTGGAGCTCAACTCGGGCGCGGCGGCCAGACGGCGCGTGGCGGTGGCCGCGATATCCGACACCACCAGCGCGACAGCGGCCTCGCCCGGGTCCTCGGCCAGAAAGCGCGCAAGACCGCCCGTCCGCAGCCGATGCAAGTCGTCTTCGGACGCATAGGCCTGCACGACCGCCTGCGACGGATCCGCCAGCGACGCCAGCCATTCGCCTTCGGCAATCCATTCCCCCGCCGCGAGCGGTTCGGCCAGTTCCGCCACAACGCCGTCGAACGGCGCGCGGATCGTGAGCTGCTCGCGTTGGCGCGCAAGCACCTCAAGGCGCTCGCGCGCGGCCTGCAGTTCGCCGGCGGCCACCGGCACCGAGGCCGCGGTGTCGCGCGTCATCGCCTGGAATGACTGCTGCCATTGCAGCACCTGGATGCGGCGCGTCAGCGATTCGATCTCGTGTGTCATGTCCGGCGCGTCCAGCACGAACAGCGTTGCGCCCGCGCTGACGGCCTGACCGGCCTGAACGCCGATGTGCTGGATGCGGGCGCCGGCGGGCGCGACGATGCGGGCCTGTTGCGCGGCATGCATCAGCGCGGGCGCTTCCACGCGCGTGCGCCAAGGCACCACGGCGGCCAGCACGCCGATGAGCGCGACGGTGGCCGTGACCCGGCTGCGCCGGTTCCATCCGCCGCCAGGACGTTGGGTAAGCCGCTCGCGCCAGGCGCGCAGTTCGGTAAAGATCGGCCGCAGGACGAGCGCCACGATCTCGATGGCGAACAGCACGATCCCCAACACTTTGAAAGCCATGTGATACACCAGCAGGGCGATGCCCAGGAACAGAAAGAAGCGGTAGATCCACACGCAGAATGCGTAGGCGATGAGTGTGCGCTCGCGCCAGGGCGCGAAGAGTTCTGGGCGCTCTTCGCCCAGCCCGAACAGCCATTCGCGCAGCCGCCACCGCGCCAGCGCAAAGGAACGATGCTGCAAGTTGGGCACGTTCAGCGCATCGGTCAGCAGGAAGTAACCGTCAAAGCGCATCAGCGGATTGAGATTGACGGCCAGGGTCAAGAGCCAGGTCGTCGTCGCCAGCGTGAAGGCGGCGCTGCGCAGCAAGCCATCGGGCAGAAAGCTCCAGGCCAGCGTGGCCCAAGCCGCCAGCGCGGTTTCGGCCAGCATGCCCGCAGCGCCGATCGACATGCGCTTTCTGCGGCTGGAGAGCCGCCAGGCGCCTGAACTGTCGGTGTACAAGACCGGCCACATCACCATGAACGCCACGCCCATGGTCGCCACGCGGCAGCCGTGGTGCTTGGCGGCGTAAGCGTGGCCAAGTTCGTGCAGAACCTTGGCCGCGCCCAGCGTGACGGCGGCGGCCAATGCCCCTTCCAGCGTGAAGAAGTGCAGGAAGGTGTGGAGGAACTGGTCCCATTGGCGCGCCGCGAGAAACAGGCCGAGTACGCCGGCGGTCACCGTCAGCCAAAGAAATGCGCGCGACAGGAAGAGGCGTCGCACCGTGGGCAGCGTGCGCGTGAGAAACGCGTCGGGCCGCACCAGCGGAACGCGGAAGAACAGGTATTGGTGAATCAGGCTCTTTACCCAGTGGCTGCTGCGGCGCGCGTCGGCCTCCTTGGCGTAACGCGCAATCGCGTCGGGGCCGCGCAGCTGCACGAGGCTGTTGGCCTGCAGAAACTTGGCAAAGTCCTCGACGTCTTCCGGGCTGAGGTCCAGCGTGGTGTCGCCGGCCGCGCCCTGCGCGATGGCCTGGGCGCTGCCCAGCCGCCAGCGCGCCAGCATTTCGGCTTCGGCCCAACCGATCTGAAAGAACAGGCCGCGGCCCGGATCCTCCAGTGTCCACGCGGGCGAGCCGTCGTGGTTGGGCGGCGCGCGATGCAGCAGCAGCTCTTCGCGCAGCGCCGGCAGCGTGCCGCTCACAGTCCCAACCATACGCGCAACGTTGCCAGGGGTTTGCGTAGCAGGTAGCCGTAAAGCGGCGTGGATGCGCCGTACAGCTTGGCGGTGCCCTTCAGGCCGACGCGCGGCTGGCGGGCAAGCGCCTCGTCGTCCAGGCGCGCGCGGACACGATAGGCCATGGCGCCTTCGGCGGTGGGCGCGGCGCGGTAGCCCACCCGCAGCAGCGTGGCGGGCAAGGGCTCGGCGGGCGCGGTATTCAGAAACAGGCGCACCGGCGCCTCGGCCGGCAACGCAATCGCGTCGCCAACGGGCAGGTGGATTTCCAGCTCGACGTCCGCGGGGTCGGCCACCATCATGATGCGCTCGCCCAGCGCCACGGGCTTGCCGATCCAGTCGGCGGGGTCATCGAACAGCACGATGCCATCGCGTTCGGCGCGCAGCTGGGCGCGCGCCACGGCCTTGGCATAGAAGTCCATGTCGCTGGCGGCCTGTGCGCGCTTGCCCTGCGCAAGCGCCAGCGTGGCTTTGCTGCGGTCATCGACGAGCGCCTGCTGCTGGTTCTGCCGCAGCTCGGCCTGGGCGACGGCGAGCGCCTGGCGCGCGCTTTCCAGCCGCCCTTCAAGATCGCGGACATCCAGCGCGGCCAGCAACTGGCCTTTTTGCACGGCCTGGTTGGGCGTGACGGCGATCTGGTCCACCACGCCTTGCAGCGGCGCGCGCACGGCCATGGGCGCGCGCGCCACGACTTCGGCGGGCGCAAGCACGGATTGGCGCACCGGCACGAACATCAGTCCGATGGCGGCGGCGCCCAGCGCCAGCCACGCACGCGTGCGGCGTTCGCCGTGCCGCAGGCGGCCCCACCACGCGGCCGCGCGGCGCGGGCGCTGGGTAGG
>JAEYVD010000188.1 GCA_023432075.1 Pseudomonadota bacterium
TCGGCGTCGATGCCCTTGAGGACTTCGAGCGGCCCAAAGCTTTTCCTCACGCCTTGCAGGCTGATCATTTGGTTGCGCTCCGTTTTTCCAGATGCCGCACCAGCAGGATGAGCGGCACGCACATCACCAGGTACATCAGCGCCACCAGCGTGAACACCGTGGCGTTCTTGAACGTCGACACGGCGATGAGCTTGCCTTGCAGCGCCAGTTCGGCAACGGTGATGGTGGACGCCTGCGACGAGTCCTTGAGCATCATGATCATGATGTTGCCGTAAGGCGGCAGGACGATCTTCACGGCCTGCGGCAGCACCACGCGGCGCATCGTCAGCCCCCAGCCCATGCCCATGGCCATGGCCGCCTCGATCTGACCGCGATCGATCGCCTGGATGCCGGCCCGGAAGTTCTCGGCCTGGTAGGCCGAATACGCGACGCCCAAGCCGATGATCGCCGCCTGCACCGCGCTCAGCGACACGCCCATGTCCGGCATCACGAAATAGATGTAGAAGAGCAGCACGATGATGGGAATGCCGCGCAGCAGGTTGACCAGACCGGCGCTAAAGCCCGACAGATATTTGTTGCCCGACACCCGCATCAACGCCCAGACCAGCCCCAGCACCGTCGACAGCGCCAGCGAGCCCAGCGTGACCAGGATCGTGAGCTTGGCGCCTTCCAGCAGGATCGGCATGAACTCTGCCGCGTCTTTCATGAATTGCATCATGCGTCCACCTACCCCCAGAAGACTGCCCGCGTCGCGCTCCGGATGCGCGGCGTCCGCCGGCGGGTTTGATCGCGCCGGCGGGATTTTTAACGAATGCTTGCGCTACGAAAGCCCAGCCGGCATCACGCGCCGCCCAGACCCCATTTCTTCAGGATGGCGTCGATGGCGCCGTCGGCCTTCAGCTTGGTCAGCGCCTTGTTGATGCGATCAAGCAGCTCGGTGTCTTCCTTGCGCGTGGCCAGTCCCAGGCTGCCCATGATCGTGGGCTGGTAGGACTGTGCCATCTTCAGATTGGGGTAGTTGCCTTGCGACAGCACGTACGCGGCAATGGGGTAGTCCATGAAACCGCCCTGGATCCGGCCCGCGTTCGCATCGCGCATCATGTCGGGCGGATTGTCGTAGAGCTTCACTTCCTTGAAGACGCCGCTCTTCTGGATGGGTTCGACAAAGGCCGTGCCGACCTGCACCCCGACCGTCATGCCCTTCATGTCGGCGAACGACTTGTATTCCTTGTTGTCGCTCTTGAGGACCATCAGACCTTCGCCGTAGCGATAGACCGGCTCCGAAAAGCTCACCACCTGCTGGCGCTGAGGCGTGATGAACATCGCCGCCGACACGATGTCGATGCGCTTGGAGGTCAGCGAGCCGATCAGCGCGGAAAACGCCATGGGCTCGATCTGCACCGAAAACCCGGCCTCCTTGCCGACCGCTTTCACAATGTCAACCATCACGCCCTCGATGCTGTTCGTCTTGGTATCGAGAAACGTGAACGGGCTGCCGGTGGGCGTGGAGCCCACCTTCAACACCGTCTGGGCTTGCGCGCCCGCCGCCATGGACAATGCTGCGAATACAGAGACAACAAGAGTCTTGAATTTCATGACATATCCTCATCGTGGCAAAGAAGGCCGGGCCGCGCCGTGCGCGCCCGGTGGCGGCCCGCTCCCCTCGCGTTCCGCCGCATGGGTGCTGCGCGCTCAGGGCGCTTGTGACGTGTCGTCCTCCGCGGCTTGAGTGATGTTGGAGATGGCCCAGATGACCTCGGTCGTCTGGGACCCCGGATTGCACCAGCGGCGTGGCGTGCTGCTGGCATAGCAGAAGCTGTCGCCCTCTTGCAGGCGGATGACGCGGTCGCCGACCCACAGTTCCAGCACGCCCTTGAGCACCACGCCAATCTGCTCGCCCTGCCCGGTCACGAAGAGTTCATTGCCGGTGGAGCCTCCTGGCGCGATCGAGGCCCGGCACAGGTCCATGCTGCGGCACGCCGCGGGCGTGTACATCTCTTTGCTGATGCCCTTTTCCTTGAGGTCGATGTGGCGATGCGTGCCCGCTCGGGCCACGCGCCCATCTTCTTCGCCGCCCGTGTGTTCGGCGTTGCGCAGCAGCGCATTGACCGACACGCGAAACTCGCGCGCCAGGAGATGAAGGACTTTGACGGAGGCCGAACTGAGCCCTCGTTCGATCTGGCTCAGCAGACCTAGCGACATGCCGCAAGCCTGGGCCACGTCAGCCAGCGACCGCCCCTGCTGCTTACGCAGCTGACGCAGTTGCTGGCCCAGCCACAGATCGACGGCCGACTCCGGTCTTTCCGCCCGGGCGGGTGACGATGGTGCTGCACTGGCACGACGAACGGCGGCGGAGCGGCTCATATGAAAATTTCATGTGCATGTAATTTTCAATACTAAGGAGCCGCGAAAATGCCCACAATCTAGGACCTTCCCTAGCGTTGCGGGCGTTGCGGTTCTGGCTGTACGAACCGGCGCTTCGGCGCGGAACGGCCGTCAGTCGGCGTCGGGCGGGGAAGACGGTTTGCGCGGCCGGCGCCGCCGGGAGGATCCCGGCTCGGCAGGCAGCGGCGTCCCGGCCAGCTCAGCCAGATATCGCTCATCAAGCTTGCTGAGCCAGCCTTTTTCCCGCGCGGACGCGATCAGCTCGGGCCGGCGCGCCGCGGTCAATGCCAGCGAACGTTCTCGCCGCCAGCGCGCGATATTGGCGTGATGGCCGCTCAGCAGGGCCGCCGGCACCGCTTCGCCTTCGTAGACTTCGGGGCGGGTGTAGTGCGGGCTGTCCAGCAGGCCGGACAAGGTGTCATTGAAGGAATCCTGCAGCGCGGAATCCCCATCGTTGAGCACGCCGGGCAGCAGGCGCACTGCGGCATCGATCACGGCGAGCGCCGCGATTTCACCGCCGGACAGGACGAAGTCGCCAAGCGAAATCTCTTGCGTGACGCAACGATCGATGAAGCGCTGGTCCACGCCTTCGTAGCGCCCGCAAATGAGAATGAGGCCATCGCTGGCGGCCAATGCTTCGGCGCCAGCCTGGTCATAGCGCTGGCCCACGGGGGCCAGCAACGCCACCGGGGCGGGACCAAGCCCCTGCCCGGCGCGCGCCTGCTGGGCGGCGTTGACGGCGGCTTCCAAAGGCCCCGCCATCATGACCATGCCGGGACCGCCGCCATAGGGGCGGTCGTCGACGGTGCGATGGACGTCATGCGTGAAATCGCGTGGATTCCAGGCATGCAACTGCCACCGGCCCTGGGCATGGGCCCGGCCGGTGACGCCGAGGTCGCGCACCACCCCGAACATTTCGGGAAATAGCGTAACGACGTCGATACGCATCAAAAATCCGCGGGCCAGTCGGTGTCGATGCGGCGCGCAGCCAGATCGACGGCGTGAATGTGCGCGCGTACGAACGGAACAAGCATTTCGGCGGGCCGGCCCTTGGCGTCCAGGACGGGTTCGGGGTTCTCGCCCTCTCCCTTCTGCAGCAGGACCTTCAACACGGCATGAGCACCGTTGTCGAGGACCTCGCTTACCACGCCAATTCGCGTGGGTTCGCCGCTGGCGCTGGTGTACAGCGCGCAACCAATGAGATCAACCCAGTAGTATTCGTCTTCCTCGGGCGCGGGGAACGAACCGCGCGGCGCCTGCACGGAATGTCCGCGCAGCGCTTCGGCCTGATCGCGATCCGCGATGCCCTGCAGTTGGGCCACCACGGTGGCTCCCTGCGAACGGGCTTGCAAGACCTTGAATGCGACAGGCGCAGACGCGACAGCGCCCCGCGCCAATTCAGGCACAGGGCGAGTCAACCACCATTGAGACGCTGAGAGCAGCACTTCGGCGTTGGCCGAATGCGGCTGCACTTTAACCCAG
>JAEYVD010000236.1 GCA_023432075.1 Pseudomonadota bacterium
CATTCATGTGCTGGAAGGGCGCATGGTCGTCTATCTGAACGTGGACGAGGTCATCCAGACGATCCGCGAATCCGACGAGCCGCGCGCCGCGTTGATGCAGCGCTTCAAGCTGTCCGAACGGCAGGCCGAGGACATCCTCGAGATGCGCCTGCGCCAGTTGGCCCGTCTGGAAGGCTTCAAGATCGAGCAGGAGCTGGCCGACAAGCGCAAGGAGCAGGTTTCGCTGCAAGAACTTTTGGACAATCCCACGACGCTCAAGCGCCTGCTGGTCAAGGAAATCGAAGCCGATGCCAAGCAATATGGAGACGAGCGCCGCACCCTGATCGAGACGGCCGAGCGCGCCGTGCTTGAAACCAAGGTGCTGGACGAGCCGGTCACGGTGATCGTTTCGCAAAAGGGCTGGCTGCGGGCCCGCCAGGGCCACGGCCATGACGCCGCGCAATTCGGCTTCAAGCAGGGCGACGATCTGTACGGCGCCTTCGAGTGCCGCACCACCGACACGCTGATCGCGGTTGGCGACAACGGCCGGGTCTACTCGGTGCCGGTGTCCGGCCTGCCGTCTGCGCGCGGCGACGGCCAGCCGGTCACCACGATGATCGACCTGGAATCGGGCACGCGCATCGTTCATACGATCGCCGCCTCCGCCGATAGCCGCTGGCTGCTGGCAACGCGCGGCGGCTACGGCTTCGCGGCCAAGCTGTCCGACATGATCAGCCGCCAGCGCGCTGGCAAGCAGTTCATCACCCTTGAAACGGGCGACGAACTGCTGCGTCCGGTGCCGCTGTTCGCGGGCGCGCAGCAATTGGCGCTGCTGTCGCAAAAGGGCAAGTTCCTGGTGTTCGGCCTCGATGAAGTCAAGTCGCTGGCGGGCGGCGGACGCGGCACTATCCTGATGGGGCTGGACGGCGCGGACAAGCTCGACCAGACCGTGCCGATTGGCCCATTGGGGTTGCGCGCCACCGGCATCTACCGCAACAAGATGACCGAGGACATCCTCGCGGGTGCGGATCTGGCGGTCTACGTCGGCAAGCGGGCCCGCAAGGGGCGCGCGCTGGACGTGCGGCCCAAGCAGCCGTTGCTGTCCCCGGTGCTGGGTTGAGGCCTGCCCGCCGTCTGACGCTGCAAAGGCCCGGCGGCGGGCGCGTCTTGCGCCGCCGGCACGTGATCCGGAGGCGGGCATGACCGACGGCCGCGCCGCCCGGCCGCGGCTTGCGCACGTCGATGCCCTGCGCGGCTTTGCGCTCTTCGGCATCCTGGTGGTCAACATCGGCGTGTTCGCCTTTCCGTTCTATGGCGGGGGCGTGGCCGACCCGGTCTATTCGCGCCCGATCGACGTGACGGTCCGGTGGCTGATTGCCTGGTTATTCGAGACCAAGTTCTACCTGCTGTTTTCCTTCCTGTTCGGCTACAGCTTCACCCTGCAGATGACGGCCGCCGAACAGGCCGATGCCGCCTTCGCGCCACGCTTCCTGCGCAGGCTGGCGGGGCTGGCCGTCCTGGGCTTTGCGCACGCCATCCTGTTCTACCAGGGCGACATCCTGGTGACCTATGCCTTGCTGGGCTTCGCGTTGCTGCTGTGCCGGCGCATGGATCCGGGTCGTGCGCTGCGCGTGGCGCTGTGGCTGATCGCGCTGGCGTCGGCGGTGTGGGCGATCCTGGGCGCACTGACATTCCTGGATCCGGCGCCCGCTGGATACGCCGCGCTGTACAAGGCCGAGGCGCTGGCCTCCATCGAGGCGTATCGCGGCACCATCGGCACCACGATCGCGCAGCACATCAAAGAGCTCACGGAAACCATCTGGTTCACCGTGCTGTTCGTGCAGGGGCCTTTCGTCTTTGCCATGTTCCTGGCCGGATATGCGCTGGGGCGGCGCAATGCGCTGGCGGACCCGTGGCGCTCGCGCCGCGCGCTTGGGCTGCTCTGCGCGCTGGGCCTCTTGCCGGGACTGGCCGGCGCCGCCGCCTACGCAACCAGCGCATTGCCGCAGGCCCGCGTGGTGTGGGAATTGCCGGGATTGGCCGTGGGCCTTTTCACGGCGCCGCTCTTGAGCCTGTCGTACGGTGCGGCGTTCCTGCTGGCGCTGCGCACGGGGCCGGGCGAACGCCTGGGGGCGTGGCTGGCGCCGGCGGGACGGATGGCGCTGAGCAATTACCTGATGCAGTCGGTCGTCTGCGCATTCCTCTTCACGGCCTGGGGCTTGCGGCTGTATGCCGCCGTGCCGCCCCTGGCCGCATTCCTTGCCGCGGTGGCCATCTTTGCCGCCCAGCTGCCGTTGTCCGCATGGTGGTTGCGGCGCCACGCCTACGGACCCGTCGAATGGTTCCTGCGCGCGCTCACGATCGGCGCCTGGCCGCCCTGGCGCCGCGTGGCGCCAGGCTGACCGAACCTGCGCAAAGCGGGTCTTTAGACTCCGCTTCAACGGCCGGCGTCTAATCGCCCGATTGCGCGATGGCGGCGTCGATGGCGCCGGTCAGCCGTTCGGTCAGTTGGTCCAGTTCGTCCTCGGAAATGATGAAGGGCGGCGCAAGCAGCACGTGATCGCCCTGGCGGCCATCGATCGTGCCGCCCATGGGATAGACCATCAGCCCCCGCGCCATGGCCTCGCGCTTGATCCGCGCATGCAGCGCCAGA
>JAEYVD010000264.1 GCA_023432075.1 Pseudomonadota bacterium
GGAATGACGCCCGCCGGCGCGGGGCAAGTGGCTGACAATTATAGGCAGTCGATCAGACCCATCCCGGCCGCGCAGGGTTCCCCGCGCGCCTAAAACATGCAACCTGATGCAACCTGCCGCCGCGGCAGAGCCCGATTCAGTCCAGTGCGACCTTCAGACGGGCCTGCACCAGCTGGCGCAGCACGAGCAGCTTGCCGTGAAAGAAATGCGAGGCGCCCGGCACCACCACGACCGGAATCGAGCGCGGCCGCGCCCAGTCCATGGCTTCGGACAACGGCACCACCTCGTCTTCTTCGCCATGCACCATCAGTGTGTCGTCGGGCACCTGCACTTCGTGCGATTGGAAGCGGTTGACCGCCGGCCCCATCAGCATCAGCGCCGACGGCAGGACGGCATCGCCCTGCTCGGCCAGGGCGGCGTAGGTCTGTGCGGCGACCGCCGTGCCAAAGGAGAATCCTGCCAGCACCCACGGCGCCTGGGCCAGCTCGGGGTGCAGCTCGCGCATCTGCGCCACAACAGCCAGCATGTCTTCGGTTTCGCCGACGGATTTGTCGAACACGCCCTCGGAGTGGCCGACACCGCGGAAGTTGGGACGCACCGCCACCAGGCCGTGCTGCACGCAGGCGCGCGACAAAGTCGTGACCACCTTGTTCTCGCGCGCGCCGCCCTGCAGCGGATGCGGATGCAGCACCAGCGCCCAGCCGCGCGGCGCGTCGGCGGGCCAGTCGATGGCGCAATCGATACGGCCGGCAGCGCCGACAAAAGCGTGGGTTTCAGTGCGAGCGGACATGGCGGGACTCAACGTGCGGAAAAAGGAACGATGTTAACCGCCCCGCCCGCGCGGCGAAATCCCGGTCAACCGCCGCCGGCGCGCGCAAGCGCGAGCCCAAGCTCACTTTCCGCGCGAAGCGGCGGGCGGGCGCAGCGTCGCCGCCAGCCATTGCGCAAGCTGATCGCTGGCCTCGTCGGTGGCCTGGCGCAGCGCGGCCACGCCGCCCGCGGCATCCTGCGTGGGCGCGGGCGTGGCCACCAGGATGCGCTTCTGGTCCACGACCTCGCGTCCGTTCAGCAACACGGCCTGCAGCAGGATGCGTCCCTGGCTCGATTGGCCGTCCTCGGTAAACACCTGCTCGAACTGCGCCAGCGAAACCTGCAACTGCGGCGTCTGCAACGTGACGCGGTCACCCAGCACCGCGCCTTGGCGCGACAGGCGATCCGTGATGCGCTGGCGCACAAGATCGGCGGGCGACGCCGCCCAGCGGTACGTGGCATACGACCGGGGCGCGGCGCTGTCGCCCACGCGCCAGATCATGCCGGTGTCGGACAGGCCCGGCGCCGCCTGGAACGAAAGCGCGATGGGATCGCGCGCCGGCAAGGCGGGCACGGGCCGGGCGTCCAGCCCCAGGTCGAACAACTGGGGCGGCGCGTCCACGCGGCCGATGCCGCAACCAGCCAGGGCCAGGGTCAGGATCAGAATGGCGCTGCGCATCTTCATGGGATCTATCTCCGGAATCCGGCAAAGCCGGGTTCGCCGGGCCCCGGCGCAATGGGCGCGGGACCGAACAGGAACGATTGCGGCGTGCTGTCCACACGGCGCAAGGTGGTGGCGGCGCCGCGCGCGGCCGTGCTGACATCGTTGGCCATGGTGGTGAAGGCCGGCAAGGTCTCGCCGTCCAGCCGCGCGGCGGCCAGCGCGATGTCGTTCAGGCTGCGGGTCGCGACGGCCAGCGGGCCGTCGGGCGCGTTCAATCGCGCGAGCGACTGGCGGGCCTGCTGGGCCAGGTCGCCGATCTCGCGCGCGGCGCGGTCGGCCTGGCGCGAGGTGGTGTTCAGGGAGTCCATCAGCGGACCAAGCTTGGCCAGCGTGGGCGCCAGATCACGGCTGGCGTCCTTCAGGGACTGCGAGATGTCGGTGGCGTTCTGCAGGCTGGCGGTAAGTGCCTGCACGTTCTGTTCGCTCAGCACGCGCTTCAATTGCTCCGTCGCCACCTCGACGTTGGAAATCAGCTTGTCGCCGCGCTTTTCGATGCGGTCCAGAAAGCCCGGACGCAGCGGAATGGCGGCCGGATGCTCGGCGGTGGACGTCAGGCGCTTGAGCGACGAGCCGTCATCGCGCAAGTCCACGTTGGCCATGCCGGTCACGCCCTGCACGCCCAGTTCGGCCCAGGTCGATTCGGTGATCGGCGTGTTAGGGGCCACGCCGATCCGGATGCGCACCTGCCCCGGCTTGTCGGGATTGAGCGCCAGCGACTGCACGCGGCCCACGGGCACGCCCTGATAGCGCACGGCCGATTGCGGATTCAGACCGGTGACGGCCGTTGCCGAAATGATTTCGTATGGCTGCAATTGCGTCCGGTCGCGGCCGATCCAGATGGCCGTCAGCGTCGCGGCAGCCAGCAGGACCAGCGTGAAGATACCGGCCATGAGCGCATGACTACGGTTTTCCATGATGCATTCCCTTCGGTGCCAAATCTCCCAGCGCGCGCAAACCGCGCTCGCCCAGGAAGAACGTTTGAATGAACGGGTGATCGAACTTCAGGACTTCAGGCACCGTGTCGCAAATGATCACCCGTTTCTCGGCCAGCACAGCCACGCGCGTGGCCAGCGCCAGCAGCGTGTCCAGGTCGTGCGTCACCATGACGACGGTAAAGCCAAGCTGCCGGTGCAGGCTGCGCACCAGGTCGACGAATTCGTCGGACCGCAGCGGATCGAGCCCCGCCGTCGGTTCGTCCAGGAACAGCAATTCCGGGTCCAGCGACAGCGCTCGCGCCAGCGCCACGCGTTTGACCATGCCGCCGGACAGGTCCGAGGGGCGCTTGTCCGCATCGCGCGACGACAGGCCCACCATCGCAAGCCGGCACATGACCACGTCGCGCACCAGGTCTTCCGGCACCGTGCGCAGCTCGCGCAGCGGCAGCGCCACATTGTCGAACACCGACAGCGCCGAGAAAAGCGCGCCCGCCTGGAACAGCATGCCCCAACGGTATGACAGGCGCCGGCGTTCGCCCGGAGACAGTTCCGAAAGCGTATGCCCAAGCACCTTCACGGTGCCCGCGGCCGGCACGTCCAGCCCGATGATCTGCCGCAGCAGCACCGTCTTGCCCGTGCCCGAGCCGCCCACCAGCACCAGGATTTCTCCGGGAAACACCGTCAGGTCCAGGTTCTCGTGCACCACGTGATCGCCAAAAGCCGTGCGAAGGCGGCGCACGGTGATGACCGGCTCGACGGTGACGCCCTCTTCGGTAAACAGCCGGTGTTGCGCGGCGCTATTCATCAAATGCCCACCGTGCTGAAGATGACCGCGTACACCGCATCCAGCAAAATCACGCCCGTGATCGACGTAACCACGGATGTCGTGGTGCCGCGGCCCAGGCTTTCGGTGTTGGGCTGGATGCGCAGGCCGAAGTGGCAGGCGATGAGCGCGATCAGGATGCCGAAAGTCACGCCCTTGAGCATGCCGATCCAGTAATTGGTCAGTGAGATCGCATCGGGCAGCGATTGCAGGAACCACTGCGCGGACACGCCCAGCTGCGCCATCGCCGCCAGCATGCCGCCCAGCAGCGCCATGGCGCTGGTCCACAGCACCAGCAGCGGCATCGTGACCGCCAGCGCCACCACGCGCGGCAGGATGAGGCGCTGCCCGTGGGAAATGCCCATCACCAGCATCGCGTCCAGTTCCTGCGTGACGCGCATCACCCCGATCTGCGCCGTAATCGCGGAACCCGACCGGCCCGCCACGAGGATCGCCGCGAGCACCGGTCCCAGCTCTCGCACGATGGAGACCCCCAGGAGGCGCACGATGAAACGGTCGGCGCCGAACATCTGCAGCTGCTGGGCTGACAGGTAGGACAGCACCACGCCGATCAGAAAGCCCACCAGCGCCGTGATGCCCAGCGCCTGCGCGCCGGTCCGGAACACCTGCGCGGAGATCTCGCGCCACGGGCCCAGCCACGGCCGGCGCAGCATCGCGCCCAGATCCAGCATGAGCTGGCCCAGCATGATGAGCAGCGCCTTGCCGTTTTCCGCGGCCTGCAGGATCGCGCCGCCCGTGGCGCGCACCCACGACCACGTCTCGGGCTTGGGCGCCGCCGCGGGCGTCTCGCCCTTGTTCATCGCCAGCGCGTTGAAGACATCCTGCTGTCCGGCGCCCCATCGCACGCGCTCGGGCAGCTTCTCGCCCCAGGCCTGCCAGATGATCAGCGCGCCGATGGTGTCCAGCCGGTGGATGCTGTGCAGGTCCCAGCGAGCGCCTTCCTTGGCCGCCCGCGCGAGGGCCGCGCGCCTGCGTTCGACCTCGCCCGACTCGGCCAGCGCCAGGACGCTCCAATCGCCGCCCACGTGGCAAACCCCGCCTTCGTAGCGAAAAGGCGCGGCGGCGGTCGCAAGCAATGCGGAATGCGGCATGTCGTCGGGGTACCGATGCAAAATGTATCGCCAATCATAAACGCTGGGGCCCCGCAGCCGCGAGCGCGGCCCGCGTGCCCTACAATCGCGGCCATGCCCGCCCCCGTTTGCCCCATCGACCTGCCCGCCTCGGAAACGCTTGCCCGGACGCTCGCGGACCGCCTGCCCGCTTTCCAGGACATTGCCTGGACCCGCAGCACCGGATCGACCAATGCCGACCTGCTTGCGCGCGCGCGCACGGGCGCCGGCGCGGGCAAGCCCTGGCTGCTGGGCACGCATCTGCAGGAGACCGGCCGGGGCCGAGCCGGCCGCCCGTGGCAGAACCGCTCGGGCTCCACGCTGATGTTCTCGTGCGCATTCGACGTGCACCTGCCGGCCACGCAACTGGCCGCGTTATCGCCGCTGGCCGGCGTGGCCGCCTGCGAGGCGCTGCGCACCGTCGCCGGGCCCGCCCCGCGCGGCCTGTGCATGAAATGGCCCAACGACGTGCAATGGCACGACGCCAAGCTGGCCGGCATCCTCGTGGAAACCACCCGCAATCCGGGCGGCCGCGACGCCGGGTACACCGTGGTGATCGGCATGGGCGTGAACCTCATCGATGCAGCCGAGCTGTCGCTCGCCCTGGGGCGCGAGGTCGCGGACTGGACCCAGGTTCAGGCTGGCGCGGCGCACGCGGCCGTGGCCGCCGACCTGGTCTGCGCCAGCGCCACGGCCTGGCACGAAGCGGTCCGCACGCTCGAACGCGAAGGCTTCGGCGTATTCCGGCAACGTTTCGACCAGGTGGACGCCCTGGCGGGCCGCAAGGTGAACGTGCTGGACAAGGGCGCTATTCTTCTAAGCGGCACCGCCT